>CAJXRW010000074.1 GCA_913060525.1 uncultured Gammaproteobacteria bacterium | reverse complement strand
CATACGAGATTTCTGCCTGTCTCGTGGGCTCGGAGATGTGTATAAGAGACACGCATTATATGCGCTCGGAGTCACGCTCGTTGAAGAGCATTATCATGTGATTGGTAAGAATGCAGATATTAATCAGCTCCTTATCGTGTTTAACTTTATCATTGGTTTACTGTTGGTATTTAGATTAAATGCTGCCTATGGTAGATGGTGGGATGCAAGAGGGCAGTGGGGATCTCTAGTCAATAATTCACGCAATTTAGCCATTAAGTTTGATAATTATATTGGGCTTAATTCAGACCCACTATTTAGAGATTGTCTGGCACATTTCCCTGCGTTACTTAAATTTCATTTAAGAAAGGAATTTGATCGGTCTAAACAACTTGTGATAGATTTAGGTTTAAATACTAAAGATGAACACCACTACCCTAATTTAGTTATTCATACAATGTCAAAAATCTTGAATGATTATAGAAAAAAAGGGGTGATATCATTAGAGCAATATTTATCCATAGAAGTGCATTTATCAAACATTACCGATATTTTAGGTGCGTGTGAGAAAATTAGAAATACACCTATTCCTGCAGGTTTTGGTTTCTTTATTAAATTGGCTTTATTTGTCTATATTCTAATTTTCCCATTTGATTGGGTGGATAACTTTGGCTACTTTATTTTACCACTGTTAATTATTATTATTTATACGCTGTTGGGTGTTGAAATCTTAGCCGAAGAAGTGGAAGAGCCGTTTGGATATGACTCTAATGATCTAAAACTAGATGGGTTGTCAGCAAACATCTATAATAATGTTATGTCAATTGCTAATTTATCTGAGCCTAATGAGCAAAATTAATAACTTTTGGGACGTCTTTAATAATCAATACTTTGATCGAGCAGCGACCTGTTTTGATGGTCTATCCAGTGAACAAAAAGTACAAATACTGGAAAGCTTATTTCAGAAAAGCCAAAATTCACGTATGCCAGATGTTGTCTCAGTTCTGTATAGAAATTTACAAGAAGGCAATACATTTGATGATTTTCGAAAAGCCTGGTTACCAAATGAAAAGCGTTGTAATCAAACGTTGAAGGGCGGGCAATCATATTTGCAGTTTTTTCCTGCACCAACTCGAGTTATAAATGGAGTCAATATCAATCATCCGAATGAGGTTATTTCAATAGGCCTGACTTGGATTAATGATCAAGAACAGGCAGATGCGATGTGGTCTTTAGCGTCCACCAAGGATGAAAGTAATCAAGCGCGACATGATAGTATTAAACAAGTTGCTGATAAAGTTAGTTCATCAATCTATGAAATGAAATCAGATGATAATTTAGGGATGCCGTTTTAACGCTTAATTCGCATTATAGAATAGCAAGTTGTAATTTGTTATTTAATATGGCTAATGAGTGAGGTACGATTGTTATTACCATATAATAATTAAAAATTGCTATGCCTCAGGATTATACAGTTACCACGCTTTCCAAGCTTGTTTCATTCCCAACTATTTCTTATACGCCCACTACAGAAATTGCTGCATATATTGCAGATTATTTTGAGTCTTTGGGATTTACAGTCGAACACTTTAAAGTATCGCCAGAATCTAAACAATCTAATGTGATTTGTAGTATTGGGCCTAAAGGTACTAAAGGGCTTGTTCTTTCAGGCCATATGGATGTTGTGCCAGTTGAAGGTCAGCCTTGGGAGAGTGATCCTTTTAAATTAATCGAAAAGGATGGTAAGCTCTATGGTCGTGGTTCCGTTGATATGAAAGGTTTCATTGCTGCAGCAATGTCTGCGTTAAAAGTATTTAAAGCTACTGATTATAAAAAAGAACTTATTTTAATTTGGACTTACGATGAAGAAGTAGGGTGTTATGGTAGTAAACTGTTATCAGAAAATATTAAATTGCTGCAGAGACCACTGCCAGAAAAGTGCTTAATTGGTGAACCGACCGAATTAAATATGATCTGCAAACATAATGGTATTGCTTCAATCAATATAACGCTAAAAGGTAAGTCAGCCCATTCAAGTCAACCGAGCTGGGGTATTAATACCATTCAAGATGCTGCAAAAATAATTAATGAAATTGCAAGATTTTCCCAAGAGTTAAAATCAACTATTGATGAGCTTTTATCACAAGATCATGATGATGCCTATACAACAATAAATGTTGCAGCAATTAATGGCGGAATTGCCTATAATGTGATTCCTGAAAATTGCCTAATCAAAATTTCAATACGTCCAATTCCAGGTGTTAATATTGATGAGTTGATTAAGTCGCTAACTGATCGTATTTATAATATTGCATTACAAAGTGCCGTTACCATTGATATCATTTCAAAAGTACCAAGTATGTCAACAGGTCAAGGTACGGAATTGGAAAAACAGATTTGTTGTCACGCAAAAGCAAAACATTCCAGTGCTGTCGCTTATGCAACTGATGGTGCACATTTACAATTAATGGGAATGAAACCAATTATTTTTGGACCAGGTAGTATTAATCAAGCCCATAAACCAAATGAATATATTGATGCTAATGAGCTGGTAGATTTTGTGCCAACGTTGCAGAAGATTGTAAGAGATATGTGCGTTAATCTAGGATGACTTAGGATAGAGAGATATTTTACTAAGTGTTGTGCCTATGAATGTTTAGTCATTCTTGCACAGGTTTGCATAAATATAATATGTAAAGTTCTGTTTATTTGATTATCATTTGTTGCGTTATACAATATTATTATTTCAAAACAGGAGAAATTATGAAAAAAACTCTAGTGTTGGCGGCTGATTTTATTAATGATATTACCAATATCAAAGGCGCGCTTGGTAGTATTTATGGTGATGGAGTAGCATCGGCTGGAACGATTAAAAATGCGAATAAATTAATAAACTGGGCGAGGAAAAACGGCATTAAAATTGCACATGTTAAAGTTGGATTTTCAGAAAAATATCAAGAGTGTTTGCCTACACATCCTGCTGCACAAAATGGTATCCTCAAGCTTGGAACTTGGGGTACAGAATTTCATCCTGATTTAGATGTTCAACCAAATGACCATATTGTCATTAAGCATAGAATTAGTGCGTTATATGGCTCTAACCTAGAGCCTTATCTGCGTGCAAATAGAATTGAACATGTTATTGTTTGCGGAGTAGCGACTGACCTTGTGGTGGAAAGCACTGTAAGAGAGCTTGGAGATAGAGACTATAAAGTTACCGTTATTAGTGATGCCTGTAATACCAGCAGCGATCAAAAACAAGCTGCCAGTCTAAATGCAATGACTCGTTTTGCAACAATTCAGACTATCAATGAATTCCTTGCTTAATGTTTCTTATTCAATCTTAATAAGACTGTTTCTGGCAATACATTAAATTAACTCGGTGATATAATTATTTATATTTTATAAGCAGTAATTTCTACCAAGGCTGAAATTTATATGCCCAATCGCCATAGCCTGATATATGTTAAATCAAAGGTTTCACCTTGTTCTGAGCATCAAGAGGATGAGCTGGATTTTTTCAACCAGTGGATATCCAACGGGTTCCCATTAATTTATACACGTCAATTTGGTGAACCATTAGAAGAAAATACCATTAAACTTGGGTTACCATATTTTGATGCACAGACTAATACAAAATACCGCTATAGTTTTTCAGTCAAAAAACCAGACGTTAAATTTACTGCTAAACTGCCTGGTTTAAAATCTATTTTTCCAGCTTTAGTCAATGAGGTTTTATTTGATATTGGCGTTTATGGTTCGCATGCGTGGCAGTATTTAACAGGAATCAATTATGTGCAAAAAACATCTGATGTGGATATTTTGATATATTATGAAAATCAATTTTCCGAAGAAATTATTACACAACTTGATTTGATTAGAGCGTCCTACCCGCATAAAAAAATAGATGGCGAAATACGCTTACCTAAATTTGGGGATTGCCAATTTCAAGAACTCATTAATAACACTGCTAATGAGTTGCTTTTTAAAACAAAAAATGATGTTGTACTAGTTAGCCGAGATGCAATCAATGCCGAATATCCAAAGCTTGCAATCAAATAAACACATTGCTTCTTATGTAGCTAGAGCAGCGATTAAGGCACTCTATTATGAGCTTGCTTTGTATCCAAAGCCTGGTTTGGTGAGCTTTATAGACAATGGTGCGCATGCTGATATGAATGGTCAAATGCTGTTTAAAAGTTTGTTTTCACTCAGGCATTATTTTTATCGTATTTCATTGCTGGCGATAGAAAATAAACCATTAGTTGAACAGGTAAGGCTTGGTATTCAAGCAGAAAGAAAAATGCTGGCAGTAACACACGGAGTTAATACGCATCGAGGTGCTATTTTTTCGTTAGGCATTTTTTGTTCTTGTGTGGCAAAGCGCCTTTCAGATAAAAATAAATTAACACCAATAACTATTCAAACAGAACTTATTAATTATTGGTCTGAGCATCTATTAAAGAAGCATCACATGATTACCAACACACATGGCGCAGTAGTTAAAAGGAAGTTTAATATTGGTGGTGCAAAAGAAATGGCAATTTCTGGTTATCAGCTAGTATTTGATACTTATAGAGAACTGATTGATTCTCAAGTAAATAATACAATATTTGGTTTAAGAGGATATTGTTTATTGTTATCCAAAATGGAAGATACTAACATTATTCATCGGTGTGGTTTGTCTGGTTTAAAGTACGCTAAAGATCAAATTAATTGTACTTTCTGTTTAGAAAATGAAAATTTAGTTGTAAAAATGTTAGATATTCATCACTCTTTTTGTATAAAGAATATTAGCCCAGGTGGTGTCGCTGATATGATAGGGGTTTTGTATTTTCTTAAATTAATATTGGGAGATAGGGTTTAGTATGAGAGTCATTGTATTATTTGCAGGTCAGGGCTATGCGAATGAAAATTTATATGACTTATTATTGAGCGATGAGCAAGGTAAGGTCTGGCTAGATGAATTTCAAAAAGTGAATGACTTTAACTATATTGAAATGGCTGAAAAAATTAGGAACCCTAAGTATTCTCAAGTGTTAATCAGTAGTTATCAGTTAGGTTTATTTTCAATATTGAAACCACTTTTGGCAAAACAAGATGTGACGATGGCGGGTTATAGTCTAGGTGAGGTAAGTGCGTTTCTAGCCAGCTGTAATGCGGACATTCAAACTGCCTATAAATGTGTTTCTAAACGTACCCGTTTGATGCAAACGGTTGCAAAAGAAGGGGATTTTGATTTAGTTGTTATTAAAGGCAATATGAATCAAAGTGATATTGAAGCCTTATGCAAGAAGCACCATTGTGGGATATCAATTATTAATGCGGATGACCATTATGTGATTGGTGGAAAAATTGATGACCTTAAAAAGATTTTAAAACACGCTAAACGCGTACATATTGAGTATGAAAAATGGCTAGGCATTCATATCCCATCCCATACGCCTTATTTTCTAGTGACTGTGGATAAGTATTTAAAGTATTTAAAAAAGAAATTTTCTAGTAGTCAAATGGAGTACCCATTAATCAGCCCTATCGCATTAAAAAAAGTTTTTGATATCGAGAGTGAAATAGAGCTATTAAGTAAAGAGTTATGCCAAACACTCCATTGGCATATCGTCTGTGAATTAATTCCAGAATTTGGTTTTGACCTGATTATAGATTTAGGGCCAGGCAAATCTATGACTTCTATTTTTAGTGCGTCAAATGCAAAAAATATTCCTGTTATTACTTGTTCTGAGTTTAAAAGTTTAGAAGGTTTAAAAAGTCACATAGAGCAATTTATATCCGAATAGGGCGATTAAAGATTTATTAACATCCTTCTAAAGTTTGAATCGCCAAATACTTGCATATATTTGATAAATAGTCTTTTATTATACGACAAATGATGATTGAGAGTGACTGTGGAAAATTGGCTGCATTTTTTAAAACGCTCCAAACTATTAATCTTTTTTATCTTGATTTTAGTGATTGGTTACGGTTTATATTTTTTTATTTATTTTTATCCAATAACAAATAATGCGTTTGTTATGGCAAAATATCGTCCTGTGGCGGCACAAGTTTCGGGTTATATCAAGCAGGTATATGTAAAAAATGGTGAAACAATTAAGAAAGGTCAAATTCTTTTTGAGATTGATGATAAACCTTATCAGTATAAAGTAGAGCAACTTTCCAATCAATTATTAGCAGATAAGAAAGAACTCGAGCTTATTCAACAGGATATTCAGATTCTAAAAGATAAATATACAGTGACGGAAGATATGCTTAATCTTGCAAAAGAGAATTCATCTGCGGCAGAAGCGTTGGCTAGAACTGGGGCAATGGCAAATTTGCTTAAGGATAAGTACACAACCAAGTATCAAGAGTTAATAAGCCAGCTTCATGAAACACGAGGGCTAATAAAGCAAAAATATATCAGAGAAAAGCAACAGAATTTTATTATTCAACAAACAGAAGCACAGTTGAAAACAGCAAAATATGATTTAGCTGAAACTAAAGTTTATGCCAATAGTGATGGTATTGTGAGCAATTTGTTTTTATCAGCGGGCTCCCCAGTTAAAGCGCGCGTACCACTATTTTCATTTATTGATACATCTGAATGGTGGGTACAAGCTAACTTTGAAGAAACGGATATCCCTCAAGGTATTCGACCAGGCACAAAAGCGAATATACGTCTGAAAATGTACTTGGGTGAAAAAGTCTATAAGGGTGTCGTAACATCCATTAACTGGGCGGTTTATAGACAAGAAGTAGATGAGTATTCAATGATGCAAAGAGTTATTTCTGAAAATGAATGGGTATTATTGCCTCAAAGATTTCCTGTCATGATTAAAATATTAGATCCAGATCCAAAGTATCCACTTAATGTTGGTGCAAGTGCTTATGTTTCGTTGCAAGAGTAATTCCACAAAAGAACATTATATAATCCCATCAGATCCATTTTTATATACTATTTACAACTGTATTTTAATGATCATTGTATTGGCTATATTGATTTTCATTGTGCTGGTATTAAGACTACCAGGCTTTATACTGTATGCAGTATTAGGGTTTGTGATAGCAGCCATTTTCTTATCAGGCGCGTATACCAACAAAATAGCCCAACTAAACGATCTTTATTATTTATTTGGTATGATGATGATTGGCTTTATTGGCGTTGACCTTTGTGCACAGAATTTAATGTTGGCGCTAACCTGGATAACTTTATTTGCATTTGTAGCCTATTTGACCGTTATTTATAAGGATGTTAAAAGAGGATATGTGGGGCTTTTGGTTACTTTTATGCCAGTTGTACTGAATATGCGTTATCCGTTAGGTATTCTTGGTGGGGCGCATAATAACTTACAAGTGATTTTGACGGATGTGATTTCAATTGTAATTTTGTTTTCATTGATTTTGATTTTTGCATTATTTTATCCAATGCGCTATCGAACAACGTCATTAATTGCTTCAATTGAATGTGTTTATTTAGTAAGGAACATATTGAATAAATATGCGGGTAATGAGTCATTTTCTGATATCCGCTTACAGCTTAATACTTTTTTGGAAAAATTGGATTTAAACATAAACCAGCTCAGTGATATTAAGAAAAATAAAAAGCTAAAATCACTGTTAAAAGATCATTATGCCATGATCTATCACTTAGAATTATTACTCACATTTGGTTTTGAAACAAACACCCTATCAAGCAAAGTTGCTGAACAATATAAAGATAAGATGAATAATCTTTTAGATGGAAAGTATCGTATTCTGGAGGAAAATTCCTTGATATTAGCAGATGTATCTTCAGATATTGAGAACAAGGTGATGTCTGACTTAAATCGGCTCATGCATCAAGTTTTCAGAATATATCCTCTGTTGATAGAACAAAGGAAACGTTATGCATAGTGTTCTTTATTACTACATTATGGCAGCGATGCGTATTAGTATTTGTATTGGCATTGCAACTGCCATTTGGTTTATTTTTAACGTAGACCATGGGTATTACATCCCCATGACGGTTATGATTATTTATGCACCTTTTAAATTTGATTTAATTTCAGCAAAAATGAAATCAAGATTATTGGGTGTATTTTTAGGTGTGCTGTATGGTGTTCTTTTATTACAGTTATTAAAACTAAATGTGAATGTTATTCTTATTCTTCCACTTCTAGCTGTCGTATGTTTGTATTATTTACCAAGAAATTATACGTTTGCCGCAGTGATTATTACAATTACAGTGATCATCATTTTTGGGCTAATAGATCAACAGCAATCTTCATTTTCTTATAGCATAGCCCGTGTATTTGATACATTTATTGCTGCAGTGATTTGCGTGTTGTGTGAACTGATATTTATAACCCAAGATTATATTCGTGGTGGAGTTTTTTATCGTTTGGGGCAAATCGTTAAAGCACAACGATATAGCCTGTCTCTTATACACATCTCCGAGCCCACGAGACAGGCAGAAATCTC
>CAJXRW010000073.1 GCA_913060525.1 uncultured Gammaproteobacteria bacterium | reverse complement strand
TAAAAATATTTATTATCTTTATAGTTCTTGCAATAGTTTATAGTACTATGCTCAAGCAAACCATCTTTTAAGTTTGAATAACACTGTTTTGATGGAGCTACAACCGTTTGCAGTGAACAGTTATCTTTGTTTCCTGAATTATTCGGAATAATGGAACTATCAAATAGCATATTTGGGTACCACACTTTTAAACCTGAGTTCGCACCAAACCAGTCGGTCATTTGGTCACCCATACTAATTAACCAATACATGTTTTTTTGCTCAGATAATGCTTCGCGATATGCATCTTTGTAAGCAACGCTCTCAGTTGGATTAGTTGTACAGGCCATATTATTTACTGAACCTGATAAAAATACATTATTGGCTATTTGCTCATTAGTTAAACCTAGATGTTCTTTTACCCAACTAGCAGTTGTGTTGGCGGATGCCTCATTACAATATCGAGCCGTAATAAAGTAACATTGAATGCCATTCTTGAAACACTGCTCTCTGACAAAATCAACGGATGCAGGGTCATTTTCGGTAGACTTAGAATAATAGTCATCCGTGAAAGAGGTCATTTCTAACGTATTGTCAATGTCAAACATAATGGCTGGTATCTTACCATTATTTATTATTGCTTGTATAAATCCTAACTCATTAAATTTAGCCATTAGCTTATCAAGCGCAGCTGTCATTTTCTCTGCTTGATGTACAAAGGGAGAATTATCCGCATATTTACCGTAGTTATCGGTACCAAGATATGTTGTTAGGTTTGAGTTAATTTCGATATTATTAATACAAGTTTTAACATTGTATGGTAGCTCTGCTTTATGACCATATTTCTCATTAAATGCCATCGTCAAAGACGTAACTTGTTGGTATAACTCTAGCACATTTACATCACTCATTTGTTTGTTTTCATCAGCAATCGAAAAGTTGCTACACATGAGTGACACCAATAGAATGGCAAATTTTGTATTTATTCTTTTAAACATAAAATACTCTGAAATAAGTTTACATGTCAGAAGTTAAGCAAATATTTATTACAAATTTGTTAAAATTATCGATTTATATGGAATTAATTAATCCTCCGTAAATTCTTTCTTGATTAGCCTTTATGCCTCTCTAATTCTCCTTTTAAGACCATAACCATAACTCTGACGAACAAATTAAATCCTCTTGCCACTCGCTACTCTATCCTGTAAATCGGTATAAATATTTAATTTATACATGATAATAAACCAAGTTATTTTAAAGAATGATGCAGATCTAAAGTAATGCATCATTTAGCATATTGTTCTATAGCGGTGACATTGTTAGCATATTCCAGAATTCTAAAAAATGGAGAACCCAACATGAAATACAAGGTAGTTTTAGGCGCAACCATACTTGGTTTATCAGTAGTTGCATTTGCAGCTAATACCACAATTGCTCCGAAATTAGAAAATACTCAACCAAATACTGAAGCACCTATTACGAACACAGTTAACTTGTACCAAGATGCAAATGCTGATTCAAAAGTATTAAGCACCATATCTTATCAAGACCTAAATGCTTTCAAACCTATATTCACCAATAAAGATGGATGGACAAAAGTTGGGAGCACCCAAGATGGCAAAATCGGTTGGGTTAAGCCCTTAAATGAAAGAATAGAACCACTAAAAACAGCCTTATTGAAAGTTGAAAAACAGCAAGGTCAAATAGTTGAGAAATACAGAACAGAAATGTTTAAGGCGCAACATCAAGAGTCTGAAATCATTAAACAGTTAAATGCAATGAGTCAATTCAACAGGCAGATACCAAATCAACCAACTATTTTCATTGCGCCAGAGAATTCTGAATATGAATCAACTGAAGTCAGTTACTCTAGTTCTAGCAAAGATGGGATGGCTCAAGTCAAACAGACTTGGTTAGATAAAGATGGAAAAACACATAGCAAGACTTATGATATCCCTGTAAAAGATGCAAAGAACATTGTTGTACAAGGATAATACACCATCAAACACAAAAATTTGATTTAAGGCAATAACTAGCCACTCTTACTCATGGGGTATAAGTGCATATTAGCATACTCAATGTTTCCTGATTAGACGCAATATATGGGTGATACATGCCCTCCAAAAAATATATCAATTAACCCTTATAGACTTCAACTGATTTGTTTAATGAAAGTGGTGTATCACTTCCTGGTAGGTAGTTAAAAACATCAAGCCAAACAGAGTTATCTGATGCTCTATGCGTTTCAAATAAATAAGGACTTAGTGCTACTGTACCATAAATAGCCGCTACGCTTGGGTAACTTCCATTTGCATATTTTGAAACTCCTGTTTCAGATCCAAGTTGGTGATTTAAAATATTGGAGTTTAATGATGTGCCGCTTGAGGAAACCATTGCAATATTTGTGTCTTTTGCAATGCCAGCAACCGCTGGATAAGTTCCTGTGCCAACATTATATTGTTCGCTAAGCTTTAGACTATATCCAACACCATTTGTATAGGCTGGCTGTAATAAAAATCCACTTATTTTATCAGTACCATTAAGTTGAAAAACCAATCCAGCAGGAAAACGATACCCATGACCAGGCTGAGGATCTGAAACTTCTTTCATAAAAGTAGTCATGTTCAAATTTTTACCTTTAATATTGGCAGGTAAATCAAGGGTTGCAAGCGTATTAATATTTTGATATTTAATGTCAGTACTTAACAAAAATGTGTGTATTTGAGATGCGCTATCCTTATCATTTGTTACTGCATAAGTAAAAAATTGTGGTGTTCCAGTTTTCCAATTTTCACTTGAATAAGTGATAGTTGGATCGTAACCATTAGGCAGTTTAAGCTTAGAAACTTGGCTGTCATCACCATTTAATAAATCTTTTATAGAATAAATATAAGCAAAATTAGAGTTTGAATTATCAACTGTCACTAATGCCATAATATGATCATTGCCAATATTTATTAGCTGATCTAACTCAATCCCTTGAGATAATGATTTTGGCAATTTTATCTTTTGCATTTTGGCTGACTTATTTGTAGCAATATCGGCAGGTACTTCTAGCCCTTCAAACGACTTACCAGTGCTATACACCAATAAAAAACTATCTGGATTTAAGCCAATGATATATTGCTCTTGGCTTACTGGTTTCTTTGCATAAGCAGCTATACCTGTTGCCAATAGCATTGCTGTAATTATTGTTGTAATTTTTTTCATTATAATCCCCTACTCTGTACATTATTAAAACAAGCGGGATTATACGTATTTTGAAGGAATAAGCTAGGCTTTATGCAAATAAAGCTGCAATAGCCCTATTAGCATCTGCATTCTGCTTGATAGCAATCAATGCATTAGCTGATAACAATTACATATCATATCAATTAATTCAAACCACATATGCTATTAAATAACGGTCCAATTAATCGACCAGATACTATTGGCGAATTATCAGTTGCAATTAAATGAGAAAGTTATAGTTATATTAAGCTTGGATTAATCTACCATATAAATCTGGTCTACGATCTCTAAATATACCCCAAGCATCACGCTGTTTCTTTACTTCATCCAAATTAATTTGATGCGTGAGAGTAATTGTCTGATTTCTATCTGCTTGTTCAATAATTTCACCAAGGTGATCAGTTATAAAGGAACTACCATAAAACCTAGTAGTGATGCCATCATCTGTTTCTACACCGACTCTATTTGCTGCAATAACTGGCACTATATTTGCCCCAGAATGTCCTTGCATTACTCTTTGCCAATGTGATTTTGAATCATACTCTGGTAAATGTGGTTCTGACCCAATGGCAGTAGGATAAAGTAAAATTTCAGCACCATCTAATACCATTGACCTGGCGGCTTCAGGGAACCATTGATCCCAACAAATACCACAGCCAATATTTACATATTCCGTTTTCCATACTTTAAAACCCTCTTTGCCTGGCGAGAAATAATATTTCTCCATATAACCAATACCGTCAGGAATATGAGATTTTCGATAGACACCTAATATCTCTCCCGTTACATCAACCATTGCCACCGAGTTATAACAGACCTGACCTAATCGCTCAAAAAAACTAACAGGAATAACTAACTTATATTCTTTCGCAACTTTCTGAATATGTTGAATTAATTTGCATTGTTC
Organism: uncultured Gammaproteobacteria bacterium; assembly: GCA_913060525.1. GTDB lineage: Bacteria > Pseudomonadota > Gammaproteobacteria > Francisellales > Francisellaceae > CAJXRW01. The sequence goes on along the minus strand of CAJXRW010000073.1, from coordinate 4,352 downwards.
AACTGTTTCAGCATAAGCAAAATACTGACTATTTTGTTGTTTACAAAAATAATGTCTTGAGGGTAATTCTGGCATCAGAACTATTTGGGCACCTTGCTTAGCTGCTTCAATAATTAAACTCACTAATTTTTCATGGTTTTCTTCAACCTGATTTGTCATAGACATCTGAACGAGTGAAATTGTAATGTTACGCATATTTCTTCCAAATAAATATCATTGAATTAAAGGCTGTTGTTTAGTAATACAATGAATACCTCCTCCACCATGAACTAATGGTATGGAAGGTATTTGATGGATATTTTTTCTAGGAAAATATTCTTTTAATATACTCAATGCTCTTTCATCCGCTTTTTTCTGCTCAAAAGTAGGCATCACAATTGCTTCATTGCAAAAATAAAAATTTAGATATGAAAGCGGTAATCGCTCTGAAGTTGCGGAATATCTCAAACTTGGTTGAGGGATTTCAACAATATCAAAGTGGAATTGCTTTAAGTATTTGATATTTTCTTTATGTCGAAGACTATTAGCATCATTATTATCGTATGAAGCCTGTATACATATCGTATTTTCATCCAAAAAACAGGCAACATTATCTACGTGCCCATCTGTATCATTGTCACCTTCAATGCCGTATGGTAACCAAATAATGGTATTCAACGCTAATTGGGTTTTTAATGTATCTTCAAGCTGAGATTTATTTAGCTGGGGATTTCTATTTTTATTTAACAAACATTCCTCTGTTGTTAATAATATGTTGTTACCATTTGAGTGAACAGATCCACCCTCTAAGACCACATCAATTTCCAATGGGTTAAGCTTAAACTGGTTAGCAATGTTTAACCCAATTTCTCTATCTAGATCATAGGGAGAAAATTTATTCCCCCAAGCATTAAAGTCCCAACAACTTGCTCGGATTTTATTGTTTTCTTCTAGAAAAATTGGCAAAACATCTCTAGCCCAAGAGTCATCAATTTCAGAAATGACTATCTCAATGTCAGAAGACAATAACTTTTGGACAAGCGAAACATGTTGCTTGCTCACAATCATTCTAACTTTTTCATGTTCGCCAATGCTATTGGCAACACAAGCATAGACATGACAAGCTTCTTGAAAGTCTGACCAAATTTCCAATCGAGCTGGCCACATCATCCAGGTACATTCATGCGTTTCCCATTCAGCCGGCCATCTCATCATGATACTCCTTAATATCTGGTTGATATCCTGATAAGAGATAAGGTGAAATATGTACCACATCATCAAGAAATTTATCAAGTTCAATTCTTTGTTGTGAGGTTATTTCTATTTCGTTTAGCGTGTTCAGCCTACGCCTTAGTCTGGTGGTTATCTTAAGTAGATTATGACCATACTCTGTTAATAGGGTTGAATGATACCCCGATTTTTCAGACTGTGCTGTAAATTTGCCATTTTGCTTAAAATCTATAAAAACAAAATTAGTTTCCCCAATTAAATTATGGTTAGAACTCAGCATATTCTGATATGCACCCACATATAAAATCGCTAATGGTGTATCTTGGGACATAAGCACCTGATGCCTATAATTGCCATACTTATCTTTAATTACGCCATCTGCATCACAAGAAATATCAAATATAAGCACATCATTTTGAGTATCAGTCATAGATGCGCGTATTGGTAACATTGGAAATGACTGATTAATGCCCCATTGATCTGGCAAAGATTGAAAGACAGAAAAATTTAGCCATACATGCTTTTGACTTGAGAAATCAATGGGTGCAGATTGAACTTTTTGTTTATATGAGATTAAATCAATTTCACCGTTTAACCATTTTTTGTCTATTGCTGATTGTTGTTCTGATAAAACTTTATTTTGCATCACTTCATAATGAGGCTGTACCAATAAAATTTCTGCCGACGCAGTAATCGCCCTACCAGACTCAGTAATAATACCAGGATGCGCAACGCCATAATCATCAGCGATTTTTTTACAATTACTGATTAATATCTTTGCATAATGATTAATGCAAAATACGTCATTACCAGAAAGATTATAATCTATGCCAAGCCCACCACCAAAATCAAGATATCTTATAGGGATACCACTTGCTGCAAGATCTGCATATAGCTTCATCATAAACCTAATATGCACAACTAAAGCATCCTGATCTTCTAATTGCGAACCCACATGCCCATGGAGCATAGTTATCAAGAAATGTTTATCGTAATATTTAAAAAGATCTATCGCCTGAATGATTTCATATAACGATAACCCAAATTTTAGCGTGTGCAAATTCTCATTAAAAGGCTTAACTCTAAAACCGAATTTAACATATAGCGGTACATCTAATGTAAAATAGTCTCTAACCAGACTTAGCTCTTGAATGTGCTCAATTACAACAATAACCTTAAATCCTAAAAGCCCAGCAGAATTAGCAATCCCATAATAACTTTTATCTTTAAATCCGTTGCATATAACCATGGAATCATTTTTTGCAATGCCTAGTACAGCCAATAATTCAGTTTTAGTACCTACTTCATAATGCATGGATTTACCTAATGCCTGACAATGTTCTTGTAAAGATTTTAGGATATGTGCTTTAGGATTGACCTTAATCGGATATGCAAAATAATACTCAGCCGCATATTGATTATCTTGAATTTCAGCATTAAAACTCGAATATAGCGTTTTAAGCCTATGCTCAAGTATATGCTGAAAGTGTAAAACTGCTGGCATCTGAATAGATTGATAATGTAAGTTTTCACAAAATTTTGACAACGGTGTGCTATATTCAAGCATATCGCCATGTTTGACACATAACTCACCGTGTTGATCATACTCAAAATAATCGCTATTAATACAATAGTCAAAATGATGATTTATCATCTTAGTCATCCTGTTAACTAGATTTACAAAGCGTCAAGCACATATTTAGGTAACGCAAAAGCACCAATATGTATTTCAGGCGTATAGTATTTAGTCTGAATCTGGCTAGCTGTGTATCTATTTTTGATAACATCTAATGGAACCTGTCTTAATGAAGCATCATCCGTACCCCAGCCAAAAGCCATATCTCCACCAACATAAGTTGGTATCGCTGCTTTATAAAAAGCTTGATCTTGATATAAACGCTTAAAAAACCGTGCTGTTTGTTTTAACTCATCTAATTGAAAATACATCACACCGTTTTGGGTAACCATAATACCACCGTCTGTTAAACAGTTTTTACAGTTCTGATAAAAAGTCGAAGTAAATAAGACCTCCCCAGGTCCAATTGGATCAGTGCTATCACAGATAATCAAATCATATTTATCTTTACAGTTTTCGATGTATCGGCAACCATCATCAATAATAATATTTGCTCTAGGGCTATCAAATGCACCTTGTGAATGATTTGGAAAATAAGTTTTACACATTTCGATAACGGCACCATCAATTTCAACCATTGTAACTGATTCTACTGTCGGATGACGTAAGGCTTCACGTAACATCCCACCGTCACCACCACCAATAATCAATATTTTTTTGACATTACCGTGAGCAAAAACAGGCACATGAACCAACATTTCATGGTATATGAATTCATCATTCTCAGTTGTCTGAACAACACCATCCAAGACCATGACACGCCCAAATTTTGAATTTTGGAAAATAATTAATTGCTGAACATCGGCTTTATCTTCAAATAAAACCTTGTCTATATCTAAGGTTTGACGATACCCTTGATGAAGCACTTCTTGGAAAATAATACTTTTCATTATACTTGTCCTCCTTGACCACGTTTTAACTCTTCAACTTTATAATTACCAGGTTTAAATACATCCCGTAAAACATTAACTGCCTTATGTGGTTCTGAGTCGCCACACATAAATATATCAAAAGCCGCAAAGCCAAATTCTGGCCAAGTATGCACACTAATATGAGATTCAGCCAAAACAGCAACACCTGATATTCCTCCATTTGGAGTAAAGTGATGCAAGTGGATATGCAACAAAGTTGCTTTAGCCTTTTCAATGGCTGAGCGTAACGCTTCTTCCATTTTTTTCAAGCAATCTAGCTTACCACATTCCCAAAAATCGAGAATCATATGGTAACCAGCAAATCTGATACCATTTCTAGTAATAAAGTGGTCTTGGTGTGATAAGTCCGGGTGAAGGTTCTGATGCTGTGGCCATAATGGCATTTCTGCAATTTGAACGACGTTCTCTGAGTCAAAATAATTTGGTTGTGTATTCATAGTTTATTCCTAGTAATTTAGCGCACAAGCATGCGTTTTTAATATAAAAACTGCTTACTTAAATGCGCCTTATTGGCTGAAGGCCATAGACTGTCTCTTATACACATCTGACGCTGCCGACGATCTACTCTGTGTAGA
>CAJXRW010000072.1 GCA_913060525.1 uncultured Gammaproteobacteria bacterium | reverse complement strand
CGAGATTTCTGCCTGTCTCGTGGGCTCGGAGATGTGTATAAGAGACAGGCCTAGGGTTTTGCGTTGCAACCCCGACAGGACAAGTGTTGCGATTGCACTGTCTTGACTGAATACATCCAACTGACATCATCATCGGTCTGGCAACATTACATATATCGGCACCCATAGCAATTTTCTTAACCATATCAAAGCCTGTCGCAATTTTACCACTTACAATAAGACGAATATCATTACGGATACCAAAACCAATCAAAGTATTATGTACAATCAATAATGCATCATTTAATGGCATACCAATATGGTCTGCATATTCTACCGGGGATGCACCTGTTCCACCTTCAGCACCATCAATGGTAATAAAGTCAGGAGCAATTTTTGTTTCAACAATCGCCTTGCAAATGCTCATAAATTCACTTACTTTGCCAATACAAAGTTTAAAGCCAATTGGCTTACCTCCTGATAAGTCACGAAGCTTCTTGATAAAATGACACATCTCTGCTGGCGTAGAAAAAGCAGTATGGGCCGGTGGTGAAAGGACATCTTCGCCCATTTTAACACTTCTAATCTCAGCGATTTCAGGCGTAATTTTAGCAGCTGGCAAGACACCACCATGTGCGGGCTTTGCTCCCTGTGACAGTTTAATTTCAATCATTTTAACTGCGTCTAATTTTGCCTTTTCCGTAAATAAGTCATCATCAAATAGCCCAGTTTCCTTATTACGTACACCAAAGTAGCCAGTACCAATTTGGAATACGATATCACCTCCTTGTAAATGATGATCAGTTAAACCACCTTCACCCGTGTTCTGATAAAAACCACCTAAGGCTGCTCCTTTGTTTAAAGCCCTCACTGCATTAGCCGATAAAGCACCAAAGCTCATGGCTGACGCGTTCAGTCGCGACGCTGAATAGAGTTGTTTACAGTCTGGCCCACCAACCAAGACTCGTTTTTCAACTTCAGAAGGATGTTTGGGTGATAAGGAGTGTGATATCCACTCATAACCCACATCCATAATATTTCTATCTGTACCAAATGCAGTTGTATCATCAACACCTTTTGCTCTTTCATAAATTAATGTGCGTGTTTCTCTATCATAAGGGCGCTCACTTTTATCATCTGCCACAAAATATTGCTGAATTTCAGGACGAAAAAACTCTAAAATAAATCGCATATGTCCTAATACTGGGAAATTACGTAATATAGTATGTTTTTTTTGTATTCGATCGTAAATTCCAACTAATCCTAATACTGCCAAAAAAGCAAACATCCACCAATGGTTTGCGTGCCAGATAAACAATAACGCCAATATAGCAATGACAACTACCCCAAAGCCAATATACCATTTCCTACGATCTGTTAAATGCATACTTATCCTTATAATCTACTCAAATATATAAAATTAAAGTTTAGAGAATGTTATTATTTTTAGCTAGTCCAGCATAGAAACGACTTCTCTTAATCGTAAAACTTGCACCTAGCCACATAAATCGGTATTAATAATTCATAAGCAAATAGTTAGAGACCATCATGCCAAGTAAATGGGTTGCAGATTCAATTAAAATATTAAATCAGAATTATCAACGTTCAGCAGATACACACTTACTAAAATTATATCTTCCTACCATTGATAATATCGATTTGTATTTTAAGGATGAATCAACCCATATCACTGGTAGCTTAAAGCATAGATTAGCCAGATCCTTATTTTTATATGCGCTCTCCAATGAGAGAATTACTCAAGACACACCTATTATCGAAGCTTCTTCAGGCAGTACTGCCGTATCAGAAGCTTATCTAGCTAGAATGCTCGGTCTACGCTTTATTGCTGTTATGGCAAAATCTACTTCCAAAACAAAAATCAAACGTATTGAAAGATACGGCGGGGAGTGTGTTTTTGTAAATGACCCGTCAGAAGATCGTAACCATGCTCAAAAGCTCGCCATTGAGTTAAACGGCTATTTCATGGATCAATTCACATTTGCAGCTAGAGCAACTGATTGGAGAGGTAATAACAATATTGCTGAATCAATATTTGATCAAATGAAACTTGAACGACACCCTATACCTAGATGGTTCATTTGTGGTGCTGGCACAGGTGGTACCAGCACCACTGTAGGTCGTTATATTAACTACAAAGGATATACTACTAAATTATGCGTGGTTGATCCGACACATTCTGTACTCTACAACTATTACAAAAATGGTGACCCTAATATTACGATTCATGGTGGATCAAATATAGAAGGTATTGGGCGTCCATATGTTCCTTCATCATTTAATCGAACATTAGTTAACAAGATGATTCAAGTTAAAAATGAACAAAGTTATGCTGCAATGCATTTTTTGTCGGATATTCTAGAACGTAAAGTTGGTGCTTCAACTGGAACCAATGTTTATGGAACGCTACAACTAATGCATAAAATGCAATTGGAGAGTAAATCAGGATCATTAGTAACCATGATTTGTGACTCTGGCATTTTATACGAAGATACATACTATAACGCAGACTGGCTAAAAGAAAATAACTACAACATTACCCCCTATCTTGACCAGATTTATCGTTATTACGAAACAGGAAAATGGGTAGATGCCAAAGTATAAGCACGTATCTCCTGTAAAGTTTTAAAGTCTCCTAATAAAATATCTTAATTTCCAGATAATGAGCTTGTTAATTCTTTCATAAAATAAATATTTACGTCACTTTTAAACTTATACAACTTGTATTTAATTAAATAATTCTTGTACAATGCTCGCTGGTCTGTTAGGAATTACTTCCAGTGATAATTATCTAACGAATGTATAACAAACACACTGGCGTATGGAATTAATATTATGAGTGAATCTTTTAAAGAACTGTTTGAATCATCCCTTAAAGGCATTGAAATGCGTGTTGGCAAAGTTATTTGCGGCACAGTTGTTTCTATTGATAAAGATTACGTATGGGTTGATGCAGGTCTAAAGTCTGAATCAATTATTTCAATTGACCAATTTAAAAATAGTAAAGGCGAGCTAGAATGTGCTGTTGGTGACAAAATCGAGGCAGTTTTAGAAAACCTTGATAATGTAAATGGTGAAACACGCCTATCTCGTGAAAAAGCTAAAAGAATGGAAATTTGGAACAAGCTTGAGAACGCTTGTGAAAATAGTGAAATTGTTCAAGGTAGTATTACTGGGCATGTGCGCGGTGGATACACTATTGATGTTTTAGGTCTAAAAGCATTCTTACCAGGTTCACTCATTGATGTACGCCCTCTTCGTGATGTTTCTCATTTAGAAAATGGGGATATTGATCTTAAAATTATTAAACTTGATGCAAAACGCAATAATATTGTTGTATCACGCCGAGCAGTTATTGAGGCTGAGACTCAAGTAGAGCGTGAACAAATGCTTGAGAAGTTGACTGAAGGCTCAGAAATTAAAGGTATTGTTAAAAATATCACAGATTTTGGTGCATTTATTGACCTTGGTGGCATTGACGGATTATTACATATTACAGACATGTCTTGGAGCCGTATTAAGCATCCAAGCGCAATACTAGCAGTCGGCGATGAAATTAATGTTAAAGTCATTAAGTTTGACCGTGAGAAAGGTCGTATTTCTCTCGGTATGAAGCAGCTTGGAAGTGATCCTTGGGAAAATATCCAAGACAAACTACCTGTTGGCACCAAAGTTAAAGGTAAAGTAACAAACATCACTGACTACGGTTGTTTTGTTAAACTTGAAGAAGGTATTGAGGGTCTTGTTCATACCTCTGAAATGGACTGGTCTAACAAAAGCTCTAACCCTCATAAACTTGTTACTCTTGATCAAGAAGTTCAAGTGGTTGTACTGGATATGGATGCGGCTAAACATCGTATCTCATTAGGAATGAAACAATGTACCATAAACCCATGGCAAGCATTCGCTAATGATCATCAACCTGGAACTAAAGTTAAAGGAACAATTCGTTCTGTAACTGATTTTGGTATCTTTATTGGCCTAGAAGGCAGCATTGATGGATTGATTCATATTTCTGATATTTCTTGGACCAAACAAGGTGAAGAAGCAATCAAGGACTTCAAAAAAGGTGAAGAAATTGAAGCTGTTATGATTTCAGTAGATGTTGAACGTGAACGTATTGCTCTAGGAATTAAACAAATTTCTGATGACCCTTTCACCCAATTTACTGAAATAAACGATAAAGGCGCTACCGTTAAAGGAACAGTTACTAAAGTTCAACAAAATGGCGCAGAAGTTGATCTTGGAAATGAGGTTAAGGCATTTATACGTGTTGCTGATATATCAAGCCACCATGTTGAAAACGCAGGTGATGAGCTGAAAGAAGGTCAAGAAATTGAAGCCAGAATCTCTAACATTGATAAAAAACGTCGTAGCATTAATTTATCAATTAAAGCCCTTGATGAGATACCTGAAAAAGGTCAAGAACAAATGACTGCTACAACTATTGGTGACTTGATTAAAGAAAAAATGAAAAAATAATTTTATAATCATCTCTTTCAATATATTAAGCAGTCTAATATGGCTGCTTTTTTTTAATTGCTAAAAAATTCTCTAATATTTTTAAACCATGTGAGGTCATAATTGCCTCAGGATGAAATTGTAGCCCATATATTGGATAGTCGTTATGCTCACATGCCATAATGGCTGAATCATCCCCATCCATACAGGTTGCAGTAATTTTCAAACAAGACGGGAAATCAAGATTGCTAGCTATTAATGAATGGTATCGGGTAACTTCAATCTTCCCCAAGCTTTCGAACATAATGCCTTGCGCATTGGATAATGTGGAAACGAGACCATGCTGCACAACGGATAAACGTTTAATTTTTGCGCCAAAAAAACGACAGATAATTTGGTGACCAAGGCAAATACCCAATATAGGCAACTTATCGCAGTAGTACTCAAACATATCATAGATATCAGTTAATGAAACATCTTCTGGATGACCTGGTCCTGGCCCTATGACGATATATTCTGGATTAATAGCCCTTACTTTTTCAATTGTAACTTGATCGGATTTTATTACCTTCACTTCTATCTTTAACTGCTTGAAGTAGTCAATTAAAATATCCGTAAATGAATCATAATGATCAATATATACAAGCATTTATTAGTTCTCTGAAACAAGATTAACTGGCAGCATCCCTCTAACAGAATTACAGAGAAGAATCTCATCTGCGAGCGTGATTTCAGAAATACTGATAGATTTTTCAATCACATTTTTTTGACTTATTAAATACTGTCTATAAATACCTGGCAATAACCCATCACTAACTGGCGGAGTATAGAGTGTGTTTTTTATCCTGAAAATAATATTATATCTTGATGTTTCTGTTAGATATCCATTTTCATTATGAAATAATACATCATGGAAGCCATTTTTCACTGCCAAATCATATTCTTTATTATATAACCCACGAACATTATTGGCTGTTGTCTTATGTTGAAATAATATGTTTTTGGAATCTACAGAACGCCTAGAAAAACCAATAGAAAACTTACTAATATCATCAGAGTTATCAATCAAATCATAAGTTAACTCAAGGCTTCCAAGATAATCATAAAGTAATCTTACTTTGTATTTAATATTAGGATCAAATGTTCTAATTAAATCACGTAATGCTTCACAAACCATATCCCTATTAAAGACAAATCCAAAGTATTCACAAGACTTGGATAATCGCTGAATATGTTCTTCAAAAAACACATAGTCATTATAAAATAAGAGTGTCTCAACCAATGAAAAGCTCTTTGGCGCTTTATGAAAAAATTGTCCTTTAAGATGCATTTCTTGCCACTCATCCGCACAAATAGATCGAGTTGTAATGCCTCCCCCCACACCAAGCACACCGACATTATTCTGATCAAACCGAATTGTACGAATGGCTACATTAAAACTCATATCATTTTCAGGTGAAATATAACCAATGCACCCCGTATAAATACCTCTTGGAGCATGTTCAGTTTCATTTATTATCTCCATCGTTCTTTTTTTAGGTGCACCTGTAATCGAGCCACATGGAAATAAAGCACGAAAAATTTCTTCAAGTGGTAAGTTTACATCAATTTTTGCCTGAATTTCACTTGTCATTTGATGAACAGACTTGTAAGTCTCAATATCAAACAACCTATTAACCTTAACACTCCCAGTTTCAGCTATTCGTGACAGATCATTTCTTATCAAATCGACAATGATTAAGTTCTCAGATTGATTCTTAATATCCTTTTTTAAAAACTGTTTTTGCAATTCATCCTTTTCTTTATCAAGGTATCGATGGACGGTACCTTTCATTGGTTTAGTTTTAATATTGCTTCCTGATTTTGTAAAAAACAACTCTGGTGAGAAAGAAAGGACATGCCCGCTTGAAAAGGGCAAATAGGCACCATACGAGACCAATTGTTGTGTACGAAGTTTTTCATATAATGTAAAAAATGATCCTTGTAACTTAAATCCATATTGCCCCGTGTAGTTAACTTGATAGGAATCACCATTTAATAAATGGTGTTGTATTCTATTAAATGCGGCCTCATAATCTTTGTATGACATATTGAACGACAAATCATATATTATGCTATCAGCATCGTTTTCATACTGTCTTATTGCTGAGAATACAGCTTTCATTTCCAAATCATTTAACCTTGTCTTACATTTGTAAAAAACAAAGTGCGCAAGCGGACCTAATGAAGTAGAATTTTTAACATTATATTTTGAAATTTCACATTCATAAGAAAAATACCCAACGGCGAAAAATCCATTTTTTTGATTTTCAGCAATTCGTTCAAATAGAGTTGTCATCTGTCCAGTCTTGTAAACAATTACCTCATCAATGGGTGACGTAAACAAATAGGCATAACTTTCTTTCGCAATACTATTCTCTAGGAAGCAGTACTCTCTATTGCATATTACTGTTTCATTTAGTTGCATCATTAGCCTGCTCTGCCCACTCTATTAATTGATTACGATCAATTTTACCAGATGATGTTTTAGGTAGTGACGCCAATAAAAGTATTTTCTGTGGTATTTTATATTTGGCAATATAGTTTGCCAGGAAACTTATCAGTGCAGACTCATCAAATGTAATATTAGCTTTAATAGAAATATATGCCCAAATAACCTGACCCCAGATGTCATCTTTTTTACCAATCACACCAGCCTCAAGAATATTGGGATCTTTATATAATGCCTGTTCAACTTCTGCTGGCGAAATATTTGATCCCCCTTTGATAATAATTTGTTTTTTTCGTCCCATAAACCACAAAAAATTGTCATTATCTAAATAACCAATATCACCTGTTTTAAGCCAACCATCTTTTGTAATAAAATTTTTTGTTAAGGATATATCATTCCCATAATTGGACAAATTCATTTCAGTTTTAAGGTATATTTCACCAACTTCATTATTCCTTAAAACTTGGCCAGTCTTATCAATAATTTTTAACTGAACCCCTTCTAGTAATAACCCAGCTGAACCCGTTTTAGTATTACTGATAAAGTTTTGAGCATACCCAAAAACTTCCGTCATACCAATGCCTAAAAATAACTGAGCACCAAAATTTTCCATAAACAAATCATTAAATGCTGCAGGTAGCGCATCCCCTGCAACCAATACATATCTTAATAAATATTTTTGTTTCTTATCTTGCGCATATTGTGCCAACTGGTAACTCATCACAGGTAATAATGCTAATGAGGTAATCTTATGTTTTATCATGGCATCATAAACTACTTTAGGGCTGAAACTGGGTATTAATGTAATAGACAGACCTAAAACTATGGCTGGTAAAAATTGGTAAGAAAATGAAAATGCGTGATTTAATGATGTCACAATTAAGATACGATCATCTAACCGATACTCAAAATCTTTAGATCTTCTAACTGCATACTGCTCAATTTGGCTAAGCGTGTGCGGAACGGACTTATAACAACCAGTCGTTCCTGAGGTTAAATGAATCGTTAAAGCGTTTGGATCATAGCCTATTGGCATTGTTTTTTCTTGTATCAACAATGCGTCCCAAAATGTTCCAACTTTGGCTGCATCATTTTTAATCGTATATATTTCTCCATCTCCTAAGAAAAACTGATTATTCTTATTAAGCAATCTAGTCTCTTCAAATAATATAAAATCTGGCTGGTGTTCATCAATAATTTTTAGCAATTCGTGATTTGTTAGCCTGGGATTAACTGGCAGTAATGTTTTACCAGATAGCCAACCTGCTAAATAACAAATAACCAGACTAGGCATGTTTGGGATACAAAATAAAATTTTTTCATATTTGTATTGATTGAAAAGATTGCCCAACTGGCAGGATAATAGTAATAATTCTCGATAACTGATACAGCTAGCATCATATTTCAAGGCACACTGCTCAGGTTTATCTATCCAGGATTTTAAAATATCTTTCATTAAGAATTGGACACAAATGAAAACGTACAAATATAATATATGGTTTTTTGCTGTCTCTTATACACATCTCCGAGCCCACGAGACAAGCAGAAATCTCGTATGCCGTCTTCTGCTTGAAAAAAA
>CAJXRW010000071.1 GCA_913060525.1 uncultured Gammaproteobacteria bacterium | reverse complement strand
GTCTCGTGGGCTCGGAGATGTGTATAAGAGACAGGGTAAACGCGATATAATGAACTTGCTACTCCTCAAGTTAGTGTAAGACCTAACTTAAATCTTAAGCCAACCATTGTGTTGGCTTTTTTGTTTTTATAGATTATTCAAATATTTTCTTCTTTATCAAAAAATGATTACCTTATTGGAACAGGTTTACACTGATATCTATAAAATAATCACTAATAATCCATATTATTTCCCTGTTATGACCTTTAGGGAAGTAGCTCGTAAGAGCCCATTATTAATGGCTATGTCTGGCTTATAAATTAAGACAAAAAATGAAATTCCCTGTTATTTGGCAAAAATCCCTGTAAATTTAGCTTTATTAGGGAAATCAGAGAACTTTGCTAGCTAGACTGACAGCACTTTCAATAATTTATTTTTTAATATCAATAAGTTACTTAGAAACACTCAAGTCCCGTACATTAAGCGATTCAGGCTGATTATCTTATAATGACTTGCACCGAGAGAACCATATTTCAAAGAAATATGGTGTTAAATATACCTATTTTCTCTAATCGCAAATTTGGATGTGCAACCTTATAGGTATGGATTATTTATGATTGCTTATATAGTTTGAGGTTTTGATCTAATTTTCGAATAGATAAAAATATTCTTTATTGTACAGTTTGATTATATGAGTAATAAACTTTTGGAAATGCTTTTTACTTATTGGTTATTCAACAATTGAAGTTGTGCTTGCCAATTGGGTTCATTGATATTGGTTAGTTCCTCAACGACCCAATAAGGTGAATGATCAGGCCCATCAGATTTTGTAATGAGGCTATGAATCATTTTTTAATAAAATTTGAGGGTAGGACTTAAGGAAGCTAAAGACAATTTACACAAATCAGTGAAAATCCTCTTTAGTGCACCGCATCCAGGGTTGCGACAGAACCAACCATTCTAAGCATTTAAATTGGTCGGGACGGCGGGATTTGAACCCACGACCTCTTGCGCCCCATGCAAGTACGCTACCAAGCTGCGCTACGCCCCGAAATAAACTTTATAGTGTATATGTTTCCTGTTTTGCCTTAGCAGGTAAGCCAGCTAAATAAGTAGCTAACATTTTTTTAGCTTCTACACCACTCTCACCCACAAACCTAATTCCAACGCCTTCTCTTGTTCTGGAAGCGGGAGGAGTAATCCATACTACAGGCCCCATTACATTAATGGATTTATTTAATTCTTTCAAGTTAATAACAACTTCAACTTCATCACCTAGTTTAAAAACAACCGTAGTTGGCACAAATATTGCACCATCTTTAATAAAAGGCATGTAAGCCTTATATGCCACCATTTTATTTGTTAAGGTCAATAACAGCTTAGTCATTTTCTGGCTTACCTTTTACAATTGCACTTTCTACCACATGGTTAGCAGCCTTTTTTTTCTTTTGTCGCCGCCCCATAAAATAATGAACAATAGCCATAATAATAATTAAAATACCAACCAATATAATGATAGATAATGTAATATGATTTTTAATAAAATCGGTTAATGAAAGTTTTTCCATTAGAATCACTAACCCTTGGCCAAAATAATAACCGCCTACAATAAAAAAAACCGACCAGATAATGGCGCCAATTAAATCAAATATTGTGAACTTTAAAATAGAAATTTTACTTAACCCCAATGCAAAAGGGATAATCGTTCTAAGTCCATACGCGAAACGGAAAGCAATAATAAACCAAAAGTCATATTTATCTAAAAGTCGGGTAACTCGCTCAATTTTACTTTGCCATTTTGGTCTTTTTTGAAGAATTCTTGTGCCACCAAAACGCCCAAGATAAAAGAAAAACCCATCGTGAAATAAACAACCAATACTTGCTAGAAGGATTAATCCAGGCAAATGCAATAATCCATTTGCAGCAGCAATACCACCAATAATTAAAAAAGTCTCACCCTCGATAATGGCTCCAAAAGCCATTAACCAATAACCCCAGATATTTATCAGCTCCTGCCATTCAGGACTCACAATTCATCACCCCGCTCATAATTTTGCGCTCTATCACGTAATAGGTGATCCATTAAGACTAATGCTAACATAGCCTCAGCGATTGGCACGCCACGAATACCGACACACGGATCATGTCGACCTTTAGTTGATATCTCGACTTCATCACCAGAAGTTGTAATAGTTTGACCAAGCGTCAAAATACTTGATGTAGGCTTAAATGCTATTTTAGCCACTATATCTTGACCAGAGGTAATTCCCGCCAATGTTCCACCTGAATGATTCGATAAGAAGCCCGAACTATTTATTGCATCACAATGTTCACTACCTCGTTGACTCACCACATCAAAACCATCACCCATCGCAACGGCTTTAACGGCATTAATCCCCATTAAAGCATGCGCAATATCAGCATCTATTTTATCAAAAACAGGCTCACCCAACCCAACAGGAACTTTTTGAGCAACCACTGTTACCTCCGCACCAATTGAATCACCAGCTTTTCTAATTTGATGAATCAACGACTCCCATTCAGGGATGATCGCCTTATCCGCAGCAAAAAATGAATTCTGATTAATATAATCAACATCCACATGACTCGCCTTAATACCGCCAATTTGTGAGACATAAGCAAAAATGTTCAAACCAAATTTTTCAGCTAAATATTTTTTCGCAATTGCACCTGCAGCAACGCGCATTGCCGTTTCTCTCGCAGAAGCCCTTCCACCCCCTCTATAGTCACGAATTCCGTATTTTTTCCAATAGGTATAATCACCATGACCAGGACGAAACTTATGCATAATCTCTGAATAGTCTTTAGATTTTTGATCTGTATTATGAATAATCAACCCAATAGGCGTGCCTGTTGTTTTACCCTCAAAAACACCCGAAAGTATTTGAACCTCATCTTTCTCACGACGCTGAGTTGTATACTTAGAAGTACCTGGCTTGCGACGGTCAAGATCGCCCTGTAAATCACTTTCAGATAATTCAAGCCCAGGGGGACATCCATCAACAATTGCACCCAAGGCTAAGCCATGACTTTCGCCAAATGTCGTAACCGTAAATAACTTTCCAAATGTATTTCCAGACATAATTAGCCTTTTACAAAAATCTCGTGATATTTAATAAGCTGTTCTGACGTTAACAAGAATACGCCATCTCCACCATCTTCAAATTCTAACCATGTGAATGGGACATCTGGATACAACTCAACCAATGCTTCTTGGCTATTCCCTACCTCGACAATTAACACACCATTATCATTCAAATGATGAGGAGCCTGACGCAGTATACGTTTCACAATATCAAGCCCATCAAGTCCAGCCTCAAGTGCCATTTTAGGTTCATGTTTATATTCGGCAGGCATAGACTGAAAATCAGATTTATTAACGTATGGCGGATTAGAAACAATCAAATCATAATGCTCACCTGATAATGCGCTAAATAGGTCTGATTTAACAACCTTGACCCTATCTTCCAAATGATGCTCTTTAATATTTCGTTTGGCTACATCAATGGCATCACTAGATAGGTCAGAAAGCGTTACTGTTGCATCCTCAAAGACATATGCAGAGGCAATTCCAATACATCCAGAGCCAGAGCATAAATCCAAAATATTTCTAGTTTCATCTACTTTAACCCAAGGTGCATAATTATTTCTGATTAATTCACCAATTGGTGACCTCGGCACAATAACTCTCTTATCAACATAAAATCTTAAACCAGCAAACCAGGAAACATGGGTCAAATAAGGTAATGGCACACGCTCTACAACCCTTCTATATACACACTCAATAATTTTTTTGCGTTCAGAAAATGTTAGTTTGGCATCCATGATACTGTTATCAATATCCAATGGTAAAAATAGCTCCTGCAATACCAAATGAACAGCTTCATCCCAGGCACTATCCGTGCCATGCCCGTAATATAACTCAGCTTCCAAAAACCGACTGGTTGCCCAACGCAAACAATCCCGAATTGTAACGATTTCTTCCGCTATTTTATGGCTAATTGGAAGATCGTCATTTAGCTCTTTAGATTTACTCATCTTTTACTCCATCCGCCATGTACTTCCCTGTTTGCCATCTTCAATAATGACACCAATTTCAGATAATTCATCTCTAATTTTATCTGCCTTTTCCCACTCTTTACTTTGTCTTGCTTTGAAGCGAGCTTCTACTAAACGATCGATTTCTGAGTCTGTCATCCTATTAGTATTTGAACCAGTATTAACTGATTTTAAAAATACATCTGGGTCAGATTGCAAAATCCCTAATACGCCAGATAGCTCTTTTAATAAGCCAGCATACTTCCTTGCCAAAGACATATCATTAACTTTAGTAATATTAATTTTTTTTGCAATATCAAATAATACAGCCAATGCCTTTGGTACATTAAAGTCATCAGACATCGCTGCTAAAAATTTTTGTTTCTCTTCAGAGTCTGCATTGCTCGTCACGTTTTCGGTATTGATATCTCGCAATGAAGTATATAACTTAACCAAAGCTGATTTTGCTAACTCAAGATTATCCTGAGAATAGTTTACTTCGCTTCTATAATGACCAGAACTTAAGAAATAGCGTATCACTTCAGGGTGATAATCTTTTAAAACATCCTCTATCGTAAAAAAATTATTGAGTGATTTTGACATTTTCTCCGCATTAACCTGAACCATGCCTGAGTGCATCCAGTAATTAGCAAACTTCTTATCATTACACGCCTCAGATTGCGCAATCTCATTCTCATGATGAGGAAATTTTAAATCAGAACCGCCCGCATGAATATCAAAGGTATCACCTAAGATTTTTTTTGCCATCGCTGAACATTCAATATGCCAACCTGGACGACCTTTAGACCAAGGTGAATCCCAACTAGGTTCCCCAGCTTTTGCTGCTTTCCAAAGCGTAAAGTCGAGTGGATCTTCTTTTTGTTCAGAGGCCTCAACACGCGCACCTGATATTAAGCTTGATAGCTTTTGATTAGATAAGTTTCCATAAGCTTTAAATATTTGCACCCTAAAATACACGTCACCAGACTCAACTGAATAAGCATATCCCTTATCAATTAATACCTGAATAAACGTTAACATTTCTGGAATGGTATCCGTTGCCCTAGGTTCAAAATCAGGTCTTAAAATATTTAAAGCATCAAAATCTTGATACATTTTTTCTATAAACCTCGCCACCAACTGATCAGTTGATTCACCGTTGTCATTCGCTCTTTTTATAATTTTGTCATCAATGTCTGTAATGTTGCGAACAAGGGTTACATCATATCCAATATATTTTAAAAACCGAACAATCATATCAAAAGAAATATATGTCCGCGCATGGCCGATATGACAGTTATCGTAAACCGTCACGCCACAGGTATACATTTTGATTTCATTTTCTTTAATAGGATTAAATATTTCTTTTTTGCGTGTTAACGAGTTATAGATTTGTATTTGCACGCTATTCCAATGCTGATTTTTAAAAAACATAAAGATATTATAGTAATTCTAAGTAGAGATTGAAAAAGGTTATCACCAAATCTCAAAGAAATTGAAGAAATAAAGTTATTAAAGAATTATTTACCTAGATACGCAACAGCTTCCGCTTCAACCTGTACTCCCGCAGGAAGCGCAGAAACTTCAACAGCCGCACGCGCAGGGTATGGCTCACTAAAATATTCAGTCATAATTTCATTAACATATTTAAAGTTAGACAAATCCGTCAGATATAAATTAATTTTAACAACTTGGTCTGTACCCGCACCAGATGCCTTAATAACTTCAGATAAATTTTTAAATACTTGTCTTGCCTGATCTTCAAAGTCGTCACTAACAACTTTCATGGTTTCAGGTACTAATGGTATTTGTCCAGAAAAATAAACAAAGTCACCCGCTTTAATTGCCTGAGAATATGGACCAATTGCTTTAGGCGCTTTGTCAGTTGAGATTACTTTTTTAGTCATTCAATTGCTCCTCTACCGATTTATCATTTGTCTTCATATCAGCCGTTCTAGAATCAGACTTGCTTTTTTCTTCAGCTTTAGCTTTTTCAACCTTAGGCATTTTAGTCACTGTTTTTCTAGCCTTTGGCTTTAGTTGGTATGCTTTAATGCCTTTAGATAATAATTCTTTAGGCTCAAATTCATCCACTTGAACCGCATCCCATCTTGCCGCTTCTGCCGCAGAAAGCTGCTCATATTCTGCTTCAGAAATCACACTTTTTTCCAACGCAATTTCAAGGATTTCCTCTATTGGCAACTTAGGCAATGTTTTCTCTTTAATAGCTTTATAAATTTTCTTAGTCGCACCAGCAGAATTTAACACTGCCTGAAAAGCGTTTTCAACTCGATCAAGTGGCTGCTCAGAATCACCCGAAAAATACAGTCGAGATAACAACCTGTCACGATATGCATTATTCTTCATAGAGCTACTCGCAACCTGCGCATCCAGCTTATCAGTTGGCCCTTTATACACGCCACCAACAGGGAACATTAAAAAGCGCATCACGCTACCAAGAACTTTAGAAGGGAAATTAGAGGTTAAACCACACAACCCTTTTTGTGTCTCATGTAAGCAATATTCTAATGCCCATTTAGCATAAATGACTTCATCAGAATGCTCACCATAGTCCTTAAATTGCTTTAATACCGCAGCCGCCATATATAAATGTGCCAAGGCATCACCCAGCCTGGCAGATAGACGCTCTTTACGTTTTAACTCACCGCCTAAATACATTAATGAGACATCAGAAACATAAGCGAAGTTATAACTTAAACGCGCCACACGCTTATAGTATTTTTTCAAAGGTGAGGATGGTGCACAAATAAACGCACCACAGGTTAACCCTGCCCATAATGAACGAACTGTATTTCTAAGCAAATAACCTGCATGTGACCACAGAATACCATCAAATTTATCAACATTACCTTCGTTAACCGCATAAAACTCTTTACGGATATAAGGATGGCATGCCATAGCGCCTTGCCCAAAAATAAGCAAGTTACGCGTCATGATGTTCGCACCTTCGACGGTGATGGAAACTGGTGCACCCTGGTAGCCTGCCGCTAAGTAGTTACGAGGCCCAATAACAACGCCACGACCACTATGTACGTCCATTGCACCTTTAATGGTTTCTCTTGCTTTTTCAGTATTATGCATTTTGGCAATGGCTGATGCAACGGATGGTTTAATCCCTGCATCTACCGCAGCAACCGTCATCTCACGAGTTGCATTAATGATGTAACTTAATCCAGAAATGTTAGCCAAAACCTCTTCAATGCCTTCAAAACCACCAATATGTATACCAAACTGCTTACGTAACAATGAGTATGCACCTGTCGTTAAATATGAAACCGAAGCGCAAGCGGTACCATTTGCAGGTAGTGAAATTGAACGACCAATTGACAAACATTCAACCAACATACGCCAGCCTTCACCTGCCATTTTTTGACCACCAATAATATAGTCAATCGGGACAAAAATATCTTCTCCGCGAATGGTACCATTCATAAATGGTAACGTTGCAGGATAATGGCGATTACCAATTTCTAAGCCCTTGGTATCTCTTGGAATTAATAAACAGGTAATCCCTTCAGTACCTACACCATTTAACAACCCATTAGGATCTTGTAAGTCAATCGCTAAACCAACCAATGTGGCAACGGGCGCCAAGGTAATATAACGCTTGTTAAACGTTAATTTTAATCCAAGTGTTTTTTTACCTTCAAACTCGTCTTCACAAACAATACCAGTAGAAGAAATTGAAGTCGCATCACTACCAGCACCTGGTTCAGTTAAGGCAAAACACGGAACTTGTTTTCCAGACGCCAAGCCAGGCAAAAACTGATCTTTTTGCTCTTGCGTACCATAGTGGTGTAATAATTCACCTGGCCCTAAAGAGTTAGGTACCATTACTGTCACTGCAGCAGTTGGTGAACGCGAGCAGATTTTCATCACAATTTCAGAGTGTGCTTTAGCCGAAAAACCTTTACCGCCATACTTTTTGTCGATAACTAAACCAAAGAAACCTTTATCTTTAATAAACTTCCAAACATTTTCCGGAAGGTCACGCTTCTGCATCACATCCCAGTCATCAACCATTGCACATAATTCATTGGTTTCATTATCTAAAAATGCTTGCTCTTCATCGCTCATAACATGTTTAGGGATGCCATGAACTCGATTCCAGTTAGGCTCACCACGGAACAGGTCTTGCTCAACCCAAGTATCGCCTGCATTTAAAGCAGTTTCTTCGGTGCTGGATAATTTAGGCATCGTTTTAGCAAATGCCTTAAGTAATGGTCCAGAAACAGCTGCTTTACGTATTTGAGGTATGTTTAAAAATATTGCCACTGGTAAGTAAATTGCCCACAAAGTGATGCAAGCAGCCCCAGTCAACCAGCCGATCAAGGTTAATATCAACAAATATAAACCTGTAATTACCGTCCACATTTTTAAACCAACTGAGCGGTATATACAAACCAATACCAGCAATACGCCAACTAAAATTATTGCCAAATTCATGTATGCTCCTTTATATCTGTCTCTTATACACATCTCCGAGCCCACGAGACAGGCAGAAATCT
>CAJXRW010000070.1 GCA_913060525.1 uncultured Gammaproteobacteria bacterium | reverse complement strand
TACACAGAGTAGATCGTCGGCAGCGTCAGATGTGTATAAGAGACAGGTATTAGTATATCAATCCCTTTTAAAGCAGATTTAACAAAACCACTACCCAGTACCAACTGACTGCTACCAGGGTTAATTGCCACTTTGCTATTATGTTTATTAGCAATATCAACAATTTCAGGGAGTCTCGCTGCAGAATTTTTACTCAAAGATGTCACATAAACAAAATCACAACCAGCAATTGCTTCTTCAGGAATATCAGATTCAATTAGGTTGGTATTAGCACCTCGATAAGCAAAAACTGTACGATCACCCTGAAGCGAAGGCACAACATAAGAATTGGCCGTACCATGTGTTTTTGAATATTGAACCCATTTAGTATCAATATTCAGACCATTTAATTCAGCAATAATTTGATCACCTGCCGTGTCTTTACCGACTTTACCAAAAAAAGATGCAGCATAACCTTGCTTTTTAAATGAGACCGCAGCATTTGTCGCGCCACCACCACTAAAACATGACTGCTCAGTAACTTCAATTTTTGCACCTTCACCTAATAATAAAAATGAATTTACGGCATTGGCTTTATGAATTTTCATTGTTTCCATATCTTCATACTTAATTATGGTATCTAGTGTCGCACCGCCAATGGTTAAAACCTTTTTATTTTGCCTCATACCTATTACCTTAAACTTTAGGGCACCTCTATTAATTCTGAGCACAGCAGATTAATGATTCAAATTTATCACAACAAGGCGCAAATTGCAGGTAATAGCTATTCTATTGCCAAAATTTGCAACGCGGTTGTGGTGAATTTGAACATTAAAATGCGTGTTCATGAATTATTAGAGATGTCCTTTGTGCTCTAACAGCTCATCAATCGCATTTTTCAGCATAGTTAAGCCTACTTTATTTTTCAAAGTCAGAATTGATTCTGGATGAAATTGCACTGCCGATAATGGCTGATTAGAATGACGAATTGCCATTACATCCCCATTTTCATTTCTGGCTGTTATTTCAAGGCATTTTGGTATATTACCAAGATCAGCCACCAATGAATGATACGCAGCAACTTCGACATTTTGTTCCAACCCGTTAAATATTCCTTTCTCATTATGACGAATATGCCATTTTTTACCGTGCTTCGGTTCATCTAAAAGCTTTATATCACCCCCAAAAGCTTCGATCATGCCCTGTAAACCAAGACATACTCCAAATTGCGGAATTCCATGTTTTGTCAATTGATTAATTAGCGCGGGTAACCCAAAATCTTCTGGCCTACCTGGACCTGGAGAATAAATCACTAAATCGACCCGCTTATTAACAATGTCTTCAGCAGATAAAATACCTGCTCGATACGTTTCTAACTCCACGCCTAATTGCCTAAAATAATTCGCCAAGGTATGCACAAATGAGTCCTCATGATCAATCATAATAGCGCTAACAGACCTCGAAAACTTTGGCACAGAAATTACCTGTTTAGCCATGGTATTAAACTGCCCCATTGCTTTATAAAACAACGTCGCTTTAGTTTTGGTTTCTTCCGCTTCTTCCATCCCGTCCGAGTCCCAAACCAAGGTTGCCCCAACTCGATATCTAGCAATGTTATTTTTAATGTTGATTGTTCTAATCGTAATTGCAGAATTAACATCACCATTAAAACCCAAACATCCAACTGCACCACCGTACCAATAACGGAGACCATCTTCTTTATCTTCAATAATTTGTGCAGCTCGTTTTTTAGGCGCGCCTGTGAGGGTGACTGCCCACATATGCGAAAGGAAAGCATCTAAACCATTAAATCCTTCTTTCAACTCACCTTGAACATGATCAACAGTATGAAATAAACCTGTATATCTTTCGATTGAACGACGCGAGATTAATTCTACCGACCCTGGTTTACAGATACGAGATTTATCGTTTCTATCCACATCTGTACACATGGTTAGTTCTACTTCATCTTTATATGAATTCAGTAGATCACGAATTTTCTGCTCATCCTCTATTGCATCAATTCCTCGCTTAATGGTTCCCGATATGGGGCATGTTTCAACAATTCCATTCTCACAGCGCACAAACATTTCTGGGGATGTACCAATAATCTGTTCATTACCTAACTGACAAAAATATTCGTATGGTGAAGGGTTTATGTTACGCAACATTCTATATAACTGTGCTCTTGATCCTGACACCTCTGAGCTCAATTCACGTGCTAACACCACCTCAAAAATATTGCCAAGTTTTATTTCACTACGCGCCTCGTTAACCTTTGCAGCAAAATCCTCATCTGACCAAGAAGCTTTGATTTTACTGTGTGATCTAAATGCGCCTAAATCCGTATTTTCTGGTTTAATAAAAGGAATAGTTGAACAACCAATGCTTGTTTGACTATTAAATAGAAACTCCAAGCTTAGCCTATAGGCATCGTCCCTTTGTTTGTCAAAAACATATAACTCATCTACAAAAAACAAATGATAAATCTCTTCTTCACCTGATCTTAATTTTTTAAGTTGACAAGGCTCAAACTCATATAGAAGCTCGTATGCGAATGCACCAAAAAAACCTAACATGTTTTCTTTCAACTCAGAAAATTCTTTAGTTAAAATATTAAGTGGCGTAACTAAAGATGGCTGGTGACTTCTTTGTTCTTCAGTGAAAATTTGATTACTTTTTATAATACTAATTTCAAATTGTTTTTCTGATGCACCCTTTAGCTGAATGGTGTGATGTTGCAACAAAACAAACTTTAAAAATTTTAGAATGAAAAGACCACGTTGGTTTAATGCAGTAAACTTTATACCTGTTTTAACTGCAATTACTTCAACTGGAGGGTTTACAAAACCTACCTCCCAACGGTTATATCGACCTGGATAGTCAATACCAGATGAAAGCACCATGCCCTTCTCATGATCTAACCTAGTAATGATACTGTCTAGCTGATGGTCAACTGGCATACGTTCTTTTTTAAAAAATACCTGTATACCTTTAGGTGTCGTAAATAACTGCTTATACATTAGGATTAACCCTTAAAATTGATCTTAACAAAAATATTATGCGACATGATCGCTTTGCATGCACTAGATTACTCATAAGATATAATAGATTGTCTGGTTATTTTCTGAAAATTTGACTAGTTATGCTTACTTTATAAATAGTAAAAATATTAAGGGTTTTGTATTTCTAAAATGTTTTTTTATAGATTTTCTTCGCTAACTTAATCCGCAAGAGCCATATTGAAAACATAATGACCATAACACATAGCTAAATTATAATCATAGAATTAATTTACTTTAAAATACCTGAACAATTTACTTTAGCGTGCTAATATTTTGTTGTAATGAATCTGTACAGGATTATAGGTAATGGAATTTAAAGACTACTATAAAATACTTGAAGTGGATAAATCAGCGTCTGCAGCTGATATCAAAAAGTCATTTAGAAAACTAGCCAGAAAATATCATCCAGATGTGAGCACTGAGACTAATGCTCAAGATAAATTTAAAGAAATAAATGAAGCTTATGAGGTATTAAAAGACACGAAAAAAAGAGAAGAATATGATCAATTTGTCGCAAATGGCGGGCGAGATCGACAACAATATTATTCTCAGCGTGGGCAATCTAACTCTAATCAAGGGCAACAAAAACAGCATTATTATTCATCCGATGGGAACCCAGAAGACTTTAGTGAATTTTTTGAATCTATGTTTGGTGGTGCGAGAACACATTCCAATCAACAATCTCATTCACAGAGAAAACAGAAAGGTCAAGATACCCATTACACTTTCGATATAACGCTCGAAGATGCTTTTAACGGTGCAACTAGAACAGTTCAGATTGAATCTCTGACTTTAGATAAAGAAGGAATGGTCGTAAAAACGCCAAAAACTTTAAACATTAAAATCCCAAAAGGAATTACAGAAGGGAAAACAATTCGTTTAAAAAATCAAGGTAACCCAAGCGTATTCGGAGGTGAAAACGGTGATTTATATATAAAGGTACATATACTACCGCACCATATCTTTTCTTTAATAGATAACGACATAAATATCATTATCCCTATCTCTCCCTGGGAGGCGGCATTAGGCACATCCATAAAAGTCCCAACCCTTAAAGGTGAGGTTAACCTGAAAGTACCTGCAAACTCACAGAGCGGCAAGAAACTACGCTTAAAAGGCTATGGCTTAACCGACAAACATGATCAATATGTCCAGTTCAAAATTATTAATCCAGAAATAAAATCTGATGAAGACAAAGAACAATATGAAAAACTTGCAAAACATTTTAATTTCAATCCAAGATCAGGATTAGGAGTGTAAAACCATGTCAATCAAAAAAGAATATTCAATCGTTGATATCTGTGATATTTGTACCATTAAAACTGAATTGGTTATCGAAATTGTTGAACATACTATTGTTGATCCAATAGAACCAGAGCCAGAGAAATGGCTATTTGATGATACCGATGTAATGCGCATTAAAAAAGCACTAAGACTACACCATGATTTGGGGGTAAACTTTGCTGGCGTTGCACTTGCATTAGATCTTTATGAGAGAGTGGAAAGTTATCAAGCCAGGATTTCTCATCTAGAGAACCTGCTAAATCAGTTTGAGAAATAACACACTATTTTTGAGATTTCAGTTCTTTAAGTCCTGAAAGCATTACTTTTATTGATGATTGCACCAAAAATATAATTAAACATAATGCAATGATGATATCTGGCCACCCAGAACTGGTTAACCATACCAACCAAGCGCCTATAAAAACTGAAAGATTTGAAGCAATATCGTTTCTTGAGCACGCCCAAACTGAACTCATATTCACATCATCATGACGATGTCTTGATAATAAAAATAAACAAACAAGATTCGCAACCAAGCCCAAGAAACTAAAAATACCCATAATTTCCGAACTTGGCATAACAGGACTAACCAATTTATAGATCACCTGTACCAATACCGCACAAGCAGCTAAAAAGATTAACCCGCCTTTAAAAACAGCAATTTTCGCTTTTAAAGAAGTACTACGTGAAACAGCATATAAGCTAAGCGCATAGGTTATTGCATCACCCATATTATCCAAACTATCTGATAATAACGAAGATGAATGACCAATTAATGCAGCGATTACTATAACAATAAACATGACTAAATTAATTGCCAGAGCAATTCTTAATGTACTTTTTTGACTGGCATTTTTTGCATCCAACCCACAACTACTATTACAACAACCAGCCATAATTTATACCCTAGCATTTATTATTAAACAGAAAATGATATTATTCATAATACTTAATTTATTACAATATTTTTATCTAACTAAGGAATGTACCATGGCAGCAATCAACGTACTCGCACTCTTTAAAGCAAATAAAAATCACACATCTGAATTAAAACACCTTCTTTTAAATCTATTGGAACCAACTAGACAAGAACAAGGCTGTATGCTTTATGAATTGCACCAAGATCAAGAAGACCCAACCAATTTTTTCATGTATGAACAATGGGAAAGTAAAACTTTATTAGAACAGCATTTAGCCTCAGAACATATCAACAAATTTAGGTCTTTAGTTGGCAAGGTATTAGCAGAACCCATTAAAATCTCGATTGCCGATAAGCTCTAACATGCGTCAAAAATCACTCCTACCAATACTTGCTTTTTGGGTGCTTGGCTTAGTTTGGGGCAGTAATTTCATTTTTATGAAAATATCTGCAGCTTATATTACACCAATGCAACTGGTATTTTATCGCGTGCTATTTGGTTTTATTCCTGTATTGATATACGCACTCGCCACCAGAGCATTAAGCGTCGTTCATATAAAACATACTTTCCATTTTATTATCATGTCATTTTTAGCATCTGTGATTTATTACTATGGTTTTGCAAAAGGAACTGCCCTTTTGCCATCAGGTATAGCAGGTGTAATGGCTGGAACAATTCCGATATTTTCATTTATTTTAGCCAGTATTTTTTTATCAGATGAAAAAATTTCGTTATCTAAAATTATAGGTATATCGTTAGGCTTAATTGGAATTATCTTAATCAGCAAACCATCAGGCAGTAACCTAAATGGTATTAATTTAGCTGGAATCGGATATATAATTTTGGGTTGCTTTAGTGTAGGAGCATCATTTGTTTATGCTAAAAAATTTATTCAACCACTTCAAATTCCTGCGGCAGCACTGACGACTTACCAATTATTAGGTGGGTTAATTATCTTAATATTTGTAACGCCTGTAGAGGGCATGGGTAATATTTGGTCTAGCACAAGCGCATCACTTGGAATTGTTATTGGGCTTGGCATATTGGGTACGGGGTTAGCGTATATATTATATTACTATATCATTGAAAAATTAGGCGCCATCGCCGCATCATCTTCAACCTATATTCCACCAATAATAGCCTTAGCAATAGGCTATATATTTGCTGGTGAAGTTATTACTATTGTCGATATTTTTGCAACAGGTTTGATATTTGCTGGCGTTATTTTGCTTAGGCGTTAGGGCTTGCTCATATCTATTGTATATCTGTCCATCTAGTGCCTACCTATATTCAATATTGGCTAAACATTTCATTATGCGGCACATATTGTTATCATGCTTGACAATAAATCATACCTATTTACATATTTTATATGGATATCAAGTTACAACTTCATAAAATGAATACAAGGCTGTGTAAAGATAATACAGCGCATTACTATTTAACCATTAATCACCAAGCTCAAGAAAAAATAAGAGTGAATGAACTACTGGATAAAAAAGTTACCCTAAAATTTTTGGGCGAGATAAACTGCATCTCATGCGGAAGAAAAACAAATAAGAGCTTCAACCAGGGATATTGTTTCCCTTGCATGCGAACATTGGCTGCTTGTGATATGTGTATTCTTAAACCAGAGCAATGCCATTTTGATGAGGGAACATGCAGAGAACCAGAATGGGGTTTAAAACATTGCTTCCAACCTCATTACGTTTACCTATCAAATACAGGAAACATTAAAGTTGGCATTACACGTGAAGAAAATATTCCTTCAAGATGGGTTGATCAAGGGGCGTCTTATGCATTACCAATTTATAAGGTTGATAGACGCCTGACCTCTGGATTAATTGAAACCACAATCAAAAATCATGTCGCAGACAAAACAAACTGGCGAACAATGTTGAAAGAGAAACCAGAAAATAAAGATTTATCAGCCATGCGTGATGAGCTTCACTTAAAAACTGAAGGAGAAATTATTCAAATCCAGGAAAAGTATGGACATGACTGTTTAACCTATTTACCTGATGAAAAAACAGTTGAAATCAACTTCCCAATAAATGAATACCCTAAAAAAATAACTTCATTCAATTTGGATAAAAAT
Organism: uncultured Gammaproteobacteria bacterium; assembly: GCA_913060525.1. Lineage (GTDB taxonomy): Bacteria > Pseudomonadota > Gammaproteobacteria > Francisellales > Francisellaceae > CAJXRW01. The sequence goes on along the minus strand of CAJXRW010000070.1, from coordinate 1,236 downwards.
CCAATTGTAGAAGGCACCCTTATTGGCATAAAAGGTCAATATTTAATTTTTGATACTGGATGTATTAACATTCGAAAATATGGTGGGTATAGCTGTGAGCTTATATATTAAAATTCAATCCATACGTTAGTAATTTTCCATTTGATCCGCTACAGTTTTAATATTGATACAAACACTGTATTTCATGCATAAATTTAAAATTATTTTAATCACAAGTCTCACTATTCTTAGCTATCAGCTAATAGCGAAGTGTAACCATAAAGGTGATTCCTGTTGGGTTAATTTAGCAGATATTCATCCAACACAACCTCGAGTTGGATATTATGAAGTGCAAGAAAACCAGCTAATTAAACTCAACGAGGTTATTAAAGATTGTAATAATAACCCCACAAAAAAATGCTACGATGATAATTTACACTCACATCTAAAAGAAGATGATAACCTAATCCCTGTTATTTATAGTTATGATAAAACTTATGATATGGTTGATCACCACCACCTTGCGTATGCCCTCTACAAACTGTATAGCACTGCTGGCTTTTGTAGCATTTCAGAGATGTCTGATATTGCCGACTGTGATATTCCAGTTTATATAGAATTAGTACACAATTACTCAAATGATGATTATGACCAAAAAGCATATTGGCAAAAGATGATAAAGAATAATTATTTCTGGCCATACAGTTACGATGGTGATAATCAATATACAAATTTTGATTATACGAATCTCCCCAGATACGTCACTCAGCTTAAAGATGACCCTTATCGAAGCTATTTTGGTTTGGCAAGAAAGCAAGGTGGATTCAAAAAACCGAACAAAGATCAATTATATTTTTACCAGTTTAAATGGGCAGCCTGCTCCATACTGCTCGGATATAGCTTAAATACTGAGCCAGAGTTTGATCAAAAAAATGTGAATGAAACGATTAATTTCTTAAAAAATAACGCCGATGAAATGGTTAATTCATGCACTGACTCAAAAGAATTTAATTATTTTCCGAAGCCAGAGCTTAAATAGCTTATTTTTAAAACGTCTTAAAATTTAATAACATTCCTAACATTGTTTTAACGTACATCAAAAATTATTATCTATCAGGTGTATTAACACCATATTTTTTGTTATGTTTGAGAAGGATAACTAAAATAAGAGACTGATTTCATGCTGAATTATAAACACATATTATATGCCTGTCTCTTATACACATCTCCGAGCCCACGAGACAGGCAGAAATCTCG
>CAJXRW010000069.1 GCA_913060525.1 uncultured Gammaproteobacteria bacterium | reverse complement strand
CTATATACTATCCAACAATCAAACCTAGGGAGGCCAGAAAAATCTTTTTAATTAAAAAAATGTGACACTAATTAATTTTCATAGAGAAAAATGTAATATGAAAAATGAGTCGAAAAATGCGAAAAACTCTATTTTCTGCCGAAATCGGCTGGAATCTCTCCCCATTCCTTGGTTTCCCATTTTAAAATAGGGTTAGTAATTGCGTTATTATTTAACCAAATTTCAGCTCGCTTCATGAGTTGAAAAAGGATCGCATTATCTGCTTTTTTCTCCAGTTTGGTATTGGCTCGTTTCTTTTTTACCCAACCGATGGCAATTCGAGAATCGGAATAAATGGGCAAATCAGGACGATTTTCTTTTTGTAATAAAGCTAAGGCGTGAACGAGTGCGAGGAATTCTCCCACATTATTTGTTCCACGTTTGAATGGGCCTTGATGAAAAAGCTGCATTCCTGTTTTCGTATCCACACCTCGATATTCCATCAATCCAGGATTGCCGCTGCAAGCAGCATCGACAGCAATACTTTCCCAAACGATTTTTTCACCAGCTTCAGCGCTAACTTTTTTTATGGTAGGTTTTTTATTTTTTCCAATAAAATCTGCAGCACTTCCTTGCCGGTAAGCTTGCTCCGCTTCTTCTTGATTAGGGAATGATTTATATTTTGCATTTGGGTAGCCTTTGATGTGGGCTTGACATTCTTTCCAAGAGTCAAAAACTCCAGTTTCGTTACCTTCCCAAATGACGTAGTATTTTTTCTTTTTTGCCATATGTATTACGACTCTACGAGTCGATTTTTTTTAACTTTTTGACGCTGACTTTCTTATGACTCGTTATGACTTTTTATGTGTCTTTATTTGGTGTTTATTTTCTATTTTGATTATATATATCAGCTTGTTATGATTGTTTGGATATATGATTCCGTGAATTAAATCACGTGGTTTTTACGTAATTTTGAGAAATGGAGTACTATTTGATTAGGAGTTGATAAAATCATAGATATTATAGGAATACAAGTTGTTAGAATAAAATAAACTCTTAGATGGGCGTTGATCATGTTGATGAAAAGAAATAAGTTCATATTACCTTTTATCCTGGGTGTAATTGTTGCAGCTGGTTTGACATTGTTCATTTGGTATGCGCTAAAAAATAATTTACTACTCGCAACAGAAAATAATAATATTGCTGAATTTAACACCATTGATTCGGCACTAATCAATCAGGTTCTAACCTTCCAGAGTACGGCAGAAAATGCTGATTTTAGTACGAAGATTAAAAAAACAGGTCAAAAACAAAATACTGAATTATTAAATGCAATTGAAATGGTTAAAGAAGCACAAGACCAGCTTTATATCGCGATTAGTGATGGTCAACAGAACCAAGGAATGGAGCAATTTATACACGAAATTTCTCCTACCTATCAATTTCCAGAGCTATACTTAAAATCGCTGGCGTATGCCTATTTGTCAGCTGGTTATTGTTTGCAGTCTGCACAGTTATACCAGAAGCTGATTATTGTTTATCCGCTAGATTTTTCGGGATATTTTGGTAAAGCGATTTCTTATCAAGCTTGTCAAGAAAACCAAAAAGCGATTCAGGCATATCATCATGCGCTTGCTGTATTTCCAACTGGGAATGGGCAATATAATTTCATAATCCAACAAATTAACTCGTTATCTGTCGGGTCTTCATAGCCTGGAATGGGGCATTAAAACGTATTCGAGGCTTTAAAAATTTCCATGTAAATAGAGCAGGGCGGTACGCCATTATCTAATTGGGATTTCCATTTTTCTACAAGCTTTTTTCTTTTTGCCGCTCTTTCTGGTCTCGAGTTTGGGCTATAAGCAGCTTCATCGGCTGCTTGAAGCATGTGGTTTACCATTTGCAAGCAGGTATTTTGGTCTTCTGAATTATTGCTGCCAACTACTTCTGTATATGTGGGTAAACACATTAATCCGCCAATACTATGAAACAGATCATATTTATCATTTTGTTCATGATAAATAATTATATCGATTTAAACTTAAACGCAGGTACATGATTGGCATTATTTTCTAGAAAGTTAATTATATCCGTGGAGATATTTCTTATTTTTGACCTAATGGAAAATTATCAATTAATCGAACACCTTCAACAAAGACTGCAACAAACCTTCTTTGGTAATGGTCTTCTATGTATTCTACTTTAATTTGTTCTTGTTCAAGTTGTTTAATAATTTGCGAGATATCGTTAGATGACCTGACAATTTGAGCAAATTCTTCAGCTTTCTTTAATCCATTTTTGGAAAGATTATTGTTTCTTGAGCTAAGTGGCAGACCAGATTTAAGACGAATAATAGAGCAGGGGATAATCTTGGTTTTTAATAAGTAGGCTTTTGTTAATTCTTGGATTAAATATAATTGTTGATAGTCTTTTTCAGAAAAATAGGCTTTGTCGGCTTGGGTGATAATCAATAATTTTAAAACAATCGTTAAAACCCCTTCAAAATGCCCTGGGCGATACTTGCCTTCCATAATATTAATCATGTTATCCAGGCAATTAATCTGAAAAAGATAGTTATCTGGATACATTTCATTTTCATCTGGTGAAAAAATGATATTTGTACCAGCTGGTTCCGCTAATTTCACATCTTGTTCTAAGGTTCTCAGGTAACGTTTATAATCTTCTGGATTATTAAATTGCGTGGGATTAACGAATATACTGAGCACAACAAAGTCATTTTCTCGCTTTGCTTTTTCGATTAAAGATAGATGACCAGCATGTAGATTGCCCATGGTGGGTACAAAACCGATACTGCCATTTAGTTGACTAAGTTTAGACCTTAATTGTTGGACGGTATTAACAATTTTCATTTAATCCTTCTTAGAAGTTACCATTTGTAAGCATTGATGTGTAAGGGATTGAGCTATTTCAGTCTTTTGCCACACCCCACCGAGCAAGCTCGGCACCCCTCTCAAGAGGGGAATTATTCCCCTGCGATTCCGAAGGGGTAGCAGGCGTAGCCTGATGGGGTAGTTTTCTTTTTTCATTTAGTGACTTACTTAAAAACTGGTTGCTTGATTTGGGAATTGAGATGTTTCTACTTCCTCGCAATACGTATTGATAGCAGACTGAATTAAATTGAAACCATCTAAATATTGTTTCACGAATTTGGGTTTAAAGTCAGAATTCATGCCGAGTAAGTCTTGCAGTACAAGCACTTGTCCATCTGTTTTCTCACCAGCCCCAATGCCAATGGTCGGAATTTCTAAAGATTCTGAAATACGTTGAGCAACATCACTTGGTATGCACTCTAAAACAATTGCAAAGCAACCAGCTTCTTGCAGTTTTTGAGCTTGTTCAAATAAAATATCAGCCTCTTTAAGTGACTTGCCTTGAACTTTGTAGCCACCAAAAATATTGACAAACTGAGGGGTTAAGCCAATATGCCCCATCACAGGAACACCAGACTTAACCAAATGATTAATATGTTCTAAATTACCATCCACACCTTCGAGTTTAACGGCATGTGCACCTGCTTGAATCAATTTTAACGTCGTTTCTATCAGCTTATCTTTTGAGCCACGGTTACTTAAAAAAGGCATGTCAGCGATCATAAACTTTTTGGTTCCTGCTAGACCTCTTTTCACGGCGGAAGTGTGTAATGCCATCATGTCTATATCTGCAAGGGTGGTATCGTCATGTCCATGCATGGTCATTGCCAAACTATCGCCAATTAGTACGCAATCAATATTAGTTTGCGATACGATTTTGGCAAAGCTGTAATCATAACAAGTGATAAAAGTGATTTTTTTATGGTCAGTTTTATATTTTTTAAAATCAGTTACTTTCATTTTTAGAATCCTGGTTAAAGGCAAATAGTTTAACAAAACCATTATAAATGTCTTCTAATGGATGACCTTTTAATGTTTTTAAGTGTTTATCTATTGTCTGGATATCGTGGCGTATTAAGGGGCCAGTTAAAGCGTTTTTGTAGTCATTTTTTAAGTTTATGAATGTTTGTTCTAAAATTGGATGCACATCCTCTGGATTGATTCCAAACTTGTCCTTTAGTTCAGTAAAATAGGTTTGCCAAAGAATGGTCGTAAAATTATTGGCTAACGAACCTAAACAGTGATAATAAGCTTTATCTTCACCATCTATATAAACATGGTTGTTTTTAAAACCAGGTAACATTGTTGCAAACGTATTCCCATTCTTCTCGCATACAAATAAAATTTTTTCATAAGTGGGTAGGTCATACATTTCTGGGCCAAAGGTCATTAATGGATGCGCTGAGTCAGCAAGTTCTGTGACTAACGAACCAGACAAATGTATCAGATATTTGTTTAAGGTGTTTAGTTTATGCAAGAGGATAAAGTGTTCTATTTCGCTATCTTTAATCAATATGAAGATATGTGTGGCTTGTTTAACTTTATGGTTAAGTTCAGATATGGGCTGTTGACGACACCACTGTATTGTTTTGATATTTAAATATTCGCAGTACTGTAAGAAGTGTTTTGCCATTCTGCCATTGCCAATAATTAGAAACTCAATATTATGCATGTTCAAAATGGTGGATACGCCTTTATAAGCAACTATATCGAATAATAGTTAGAGATACCAATGTGGCATTTATTATATGGCTTTTTCTTTATTAATGCTTGAGTCTAAATAATTTGAAATATCAGTTATTTTGTTTTGATCATTGACGAAAATAAGCTCGGGATTCAGGTTTGTTGCTTCTTCATCTGAGTATTCAGCATAAGAGGCAATAATAACTTTATCCCCTTTTTGCACTAAGCGTGCAGCAGCACCGTTTAAGCAGATTTCACCTTCATCACCCAAAATGACATAAGTAGAAAAACGCTCACCATTATTACCATTATAAATTTCAACTTTTTCAAATGGTAATAAATTGGCTTTTTTACAAAGCTCTTTATCAATGCTGATTGAACCATAATAATAAAGATTAGCTTCGGTTACCGTTGCCATGTGAATTTTTGATTTAAGCATGGTTCGATTCATTATAAATACACCTAGTTCTGTGATATACGCCTGTATTTTATCCTATCGCCTTGAGATGTCAAATTGTGGCTTTATTTTGCATAAACTTTAAAATAAATATCATGGTGATTAAGATTAAAATAGACATGAATAACATAGTATGTAAAAACCCAACAGTTGTAATGCTGTCTTCTGTATTAGCTGAATCACCGTAGGCCAATACGCCCATTATGGCGGTGCAAAGTGAAGCGCCGAGATAACGGAAATGAAAAACAATGGCATTTGTTTCCTGGACATCATCTTGATGTACGATTGAAGAGATCTGGCTTGGTAGGGCGCTTAAGATGGGACCTAAAAAGAATGCATAAATAGCTGAAAATATAAAGCAAAATGTGATGCTGTTATAAAGTGCGCTAAACCCCAAACCTATAAACGAAACAATAATCATGCTGAAAGAGATAATAATCACCTGTTTGCGGTTGTGATTTGTTGTAATAAATCCAGCAATGACAGGGGAAATCAAACCAAATAAGGTAGTGGACATTAAGAAAGAGCCAGTTTCAACGGGAGTAAGTTTAAAATGCTCTAGTAATAACAAGCTAATAAAGACCATCACCATTAAACTACCTTGCAGAGTAAAGCCTGTAGCAGCACAGCTTGTAATGTTCGTATTTTTTAGGACATGTAATGGGAAAATGGGTTCATCATGTTTAAGACAGTGACGAATAAAGAAAAATGAGATGATCAAGAAAACGCATAGTAGAATAATATTGCTGTTCTTGAAACCGTTAAACCCAATACTCATGCAGTCAAAAATTAAAATAAACGTGCCTGTGCTGAGTAATATACTACCAAGATAATCAAAGTGGCTGGGCGAGATTTTTTTTGCGGGAGTCGTGAGATAAACTGCAATTATTCCAGAAATACATAAAGGCGGAATGAGTAAAAAATTATATCTCCAAGAAAAATATTCAATGATTGCACCAAAAATGAATGGACCGATAATAAAGTAACAAGTGTTAATGCTAATGAACCAGCTGAAATATCGATCAAATTTACCATCAGTAATAGAGTCACGTATTAAAGTAATCGCCGCAGGTGCTGTCATTGCGATTGATATTCCTTGGGCAAATCGGCTGATGAGTAGCTCTGTCTCAGAATATGAAAACGCGCAGCCAATGCTTGCAAATAGCATAATAATCAAGCCTAAAATGTACATGGATCTGGAGGTAATAATTTTAGCAATTTTACCAAATACGATAAATGAACAGGCTGACCCTAAGGTAAAACTGTTGATTACCCATTGTTGAATTTCATTATTAAACTGTAGGTCATTTTGCATGGAGGGTAGTGCAATATTCGTACCCAATTGCGCGATAACAAATATGGCAACATTCAGGCTGCAGGCAAGCAAGACTATCCAGGATTTATTCATTCCCTTGAGCATGGGCAGTAAACCAGTAGGTTATATTTTTAAAAATGGCAGGTTGTAGAATTATAGGTAAAGATTCGCTGTAGTTTGAGTATTTAAATATCACAAGAAAAAATAAATCATTAGTTTCTTAGCGGTGTTTTAAATATATTTATATAGATGTTAGTGTATTTAAGTGTTTGATTAATTCTAAGGTGGTATCAATGTCAAAAACAATTTTTGTGCATAATTGTGAGGCTTTTAAGGAGCATGTTAACTTCCAGGGCTGTCCAGAGCGACCCAAAAGAATGGATATTATAAAAATGGCGCTTGATGCCTGTATTGCTGAGGATAGTATTGAAGAAATAAAAGTGCCAGTTTCACCTGTTGCTGAGGACTATGAAGATTTTTTGTTACAGATTCATAGTGAAGAACATGTACAAAGTGTCAATGATTCAACAAAACATAACACCGCATTATATCCAATTCAGACCGTGTTAGACACGATTGACCATGTTATAACAACGGGACCCAATACCGCATTTTTTGCTATACGTCCACCTGGTCATCATAGTTTTGCTGGCGGTGCCAATAAAGATGACGTTTTAGACGGAGATACAGATGTCGGCGAAGGTTTCTGTTTTTATAACAATGTTGCTGTCGCTGCAATGTATGCAGCTGAGTACCATCATAAAAAATCAATCATGATAATAGACTGGGACTATCATCATGGAAATGGCACTCAAAATGCATTTTTTGATATCAAAGGCATTCACGATAAGGTTATTCGTGCTCGTCATCCTCATATTGATGTTTACTTTTTGTCTCTGCATAACGCGACAATCTACCCATATCAGGCCCACCCTGATGAGCAGCCCCATAATTTTGGTACTGTAAATGACCAGGCCCATATGCAAAACAGCTATGTTCATAATGTGCATATTGCAAAAAAAGAGTTCTTGGATGAAAATTATTCATCTAAATTTAAACAAGCCTTAGACGAAGCTTTAGCTAAATTTACACCAGATATCGTATTTATTTCAGCAGGGTTTGATGCCAGGAACGGTGATCCAGTTGCGCGTTTTGTTGAGGGCGAAGGGCTAAATGACAAATGCTATTATGAAATGGCAAGGTATGTAAAAGAATCAGTTTATAAGGCTAACCATACTGCATCCATCTTATCGCTTTTAGAGGGTGGTTATAATGTTGATGGAAAAGGATTTTCTGGGGCGGTGATCGAACACATAAAAGGTTTAAATGCTGAGGTGGATATTACAATTGAGTAATTCTCACTACACTGTATAGCTATATGTGGTTATAGGGTACCTCTATTAATTCATGAACACCTATCTTAATTTTCAAATTCACCACAACTGCGTTGCAAATTTTGGCAATAGAACGGCTATTACCTACAATTTGCGTCTTATTGTGATAAATTTGAATTATTAATCTAATGTGTCCAGAATTAATAGAGGTACCCTATATTTTGTTAGGAATTAATTTTCTATATGACGTGGTTACGATTTATTGGTTGTGTTCTTTTAGTTATTAGTTGCATGATTGGCGCTGGAGTATTGGCGTTACCAGTTTTAGCCATGCAGATGGGTGTTATGAATGCCATAATCATTATGTTAGTTTTTTATGTCATTATGTGTATTTCAGGATTACTGACGCTTGAAGTGAGTATCACAATGCCAAAATATCGTAATCATTTTGGGTCAATGGCTGAATTAAGCTTTGGCAAAGTTGGGAAATATATCACTATACTTGCGTTTGCTATAACCTTGTATGCCGCATTAACTGCTTACGTAGCTGCTAGTCCAGAAGTGATTTATCCTACTATCAAAAATAATTTTGGCGAGATCATTCCTCAAAATTTAATTGGCTTGATATTTATTCTGATATTGGGGTCGATTGTAATGGTTAGTGTTAAATATGCTGAGGTTCTAAATCGGTTTATTATGGGAATAAAATTAAGTTCCTTGATATTAGTTGTAACACTATTAATTGGTTATGTTTGGTATATCGATTTCCAAGTTCCTGAATTAATCATTTCAAAATTACCTGAGCAGATTTCGGTTATTATCCTCGCATTTTCATACCAGTCAATTGTACCAAGCTTGGTAAATTATATTGGCAAGGAATATGGTCTGTCTCTTATACACATCTGACGCTGCCGACGATCTACTCTGTGTA
>CAJXRW010000068.1 GCA_913060525.1 uncultured Gammaproteobacteria bacterium | reverse complement strand
GAGATTTCTGCCTGTCTCGTGGGCTCGGAGATGTGTATAAGAGACAGGGAATATATTGTTTATGATGGATTATAAAAGTACTTTAAATTTGCCTCATACTTCATTTTCAATGAAAGCAAATTTGGCTCAAAGAGAGCCAGTTAGATTAAAAGAATGGTATAAAGAAGATGTATATGGTCAAATTCGTACCAAGTTTTTAGGTAGGGATAAATTTATTATGCATGATGGTCCTCCCTATGCAAATGGGGATATTCATGTTGGGCATGCGGTCAATAAAATTCTAAAAGATATCGTGGTAAAATCAAAAACACTGTCGGGTTATGATGTGCCTTATATTCCTGGTTGGGATTGCCATGGTTTGCCGATTGAACTGCAAGTTGAAAAAAAGGTGGGTAAGCCTGGTGCTAAGGTAGATGCCGATGAATTTCGCAAAGAATGCCGCAAATATGCTAAAGCGCAAGTTGAAAAACAGAAAGTTGATTTTAAACGATTAGGTGTTTTTGGTGATTGGGATAACCCGTATCTGACAATGGACCATAAGTATGAAGCTAATATTATTCGCACTTTGGCGAATATTATTAAGAATGATCATTTACAAAAAGGCTATAAGCCAGTTCATTGGTGTTGCGAATGTCGCTCTGCCTTAGCCGAGGCAGAAGTTGAGTATAAAGATAAGACCTCACCTGCCATTGATGTTAAATTTAAAGTTTTAGACCATGGAAGTTGGGCAAAGGCATTTCATCTAGATGTAATTCCAGAAAAAACATATGTCGTTATTTGGACAACCACTCCTTGGACACTACCTGCTAATCAGGCTGTGGCTGTTGGTAATGAAATAAACTATGTTTTGGTTAAATTGGCTGATGTGAATGAAGCCATTATTATTGCTGAAGACTTGCTTCCTTCGCTAGCTCAAAGAGTTGGTTTGGAGGATTATTCAATTATTGGTTCGGCCTATGGCGAGGCATTAGTTAAGCTTTCAGCTGCCCACCCTTTTTATAAGAGAAACGTGCCTATTTTGCCTGGCGATCATGTTACCACTGAATCAGGTACGGGTTTGGTTCATACTGCACCAGTACATGGGGTAGAAGATTTTGCGATTGGTAAAGTCTTTGATTTATCATTGGATAATCCTGTAGGTTCAAATGGCTGCTATGTGGAAGGGACTGAACTTTTTGCGGGTGAGTTTGTATTTAAAGCAAATGAACATGTTGTTCAGGTTCTGGCTGAAGAAGAGCGTTTGTTGCATGCAGAAAATTTTGAGCATAGTTATCCCCATTGTTGGCGACATAAAACACCATTAATTTTTAGGGCAACCCCGCAGTGGTTTATTTCCATGGAAAAAAACGGGCTTAGAAAACAAGCTGAGGCTGCTATTAAAACGGTTAAATGGGTCCCTTCTTGGGGGCAGAACCGTATTGAGTCAATGATGTCAAATAGACCTGACTGGTGTATTTCTCGCCAAAGAACCTGGGGCGCACCGATTCCATTATTTGTGCATAGTACAACTGGTGAGTTGCACCCAGAGACGCAATCAATTCTAACCAAAGTTGCAGATATGGTTGAAAAAGGTGGTATAGAAGCATGGTTTAATGCAGACGCCTCTGAATTTATTACCGAGATTGACGAATACGATAGAGTTTTAGATACCCTTGATGTTTGGTTTGATTCAGGTGCTTCAAATTCTTGTGTATTGTTAGAAAATAAGCAATTGGCTTATCCAGCTGATTTGTATTTAGAAGGTTCAGATCAGCATCGTGGTTGGTTTCAAACATCATTGTTAACAGCGTTGGCAAATAAAGGTGAGAAACCTTATAGACATGTTTTAACGCATGGTTTTACTGTCGATGCGCATGGTAAGAAAATGTCAAAATCGCTAGGTAATGTGGTTTCTCCACAAAGCGTTATGAAAACGTTAGGGGCTGATATTTTGAGGCTGTGGGTGGCTTCAACCAACTATAGTTCTGACATGACCGTATCAGATGAAATTTTAAAGCGAAATGCAGATACTTACCGCCGTTTAAGGAATACGGCTCGATTTTTATTATCAAATCTAAATGGTTTTAATCCTGAAAAAGATATTGTTGATCCTAAAGAGATGGTCGAATTAGATAAATGGGCGGTTGCAGAATCTTTACGTGTGCAAAAATTAATAATTAATGCCTATGATGAATATCAGTTTCACGTAGTAACTCAGCTTATTCACCATTTTTGTTCAATTGAAATGGGCGGTTTTTATCTTGATGTTATCAAGGATAGACAATATACAGCTAAGTCAGATGGCTTACCACGCCGTTCTGCTCAAACAGCTATGTATCATATTATTCAGGCATTAGTTCGTTGGATACAGCCGATAATGAGTTTTACAGCCGATGAAATCTGGAGCGCTATTCCTGGAGAAAAAGCTGAGAGTAATGTGTTTTTACTTGAATGGTACGATCAGTTATTTGATTACACAAATGATGAAGGTATTGACCACAGTTATTGGCAGACAATCATGCAAGTGCGGGATGAAGTGAATAAAGTCATTGAGCATAAAAGAAATCTTGGTGAGGTCGGTGCTTCTTTAGAGGCAGAAGTCACCCTTTTTGCAAATAACGAGATGTTTAATAAACTTTCACTGTTAGAGAATGAATTACGGTTTGCGTTAATTACTTCAAGTGCTTCAGTTGTAAATGAATCTGAGGTTGAACCTTCAAGTGAGATCGTGAAATCATCTATCGATGGATTGTCTATAATGGTTAAATCATCAAAATATCTTAAATGTGAGCGCTGTTGGCATAGGCGAGAAGATGTTGGTAGCGAGCTTATGCATCCAACAATATGTAAACGTTGTGTTGATAATATTGAAACCGATCAGGGCGAGGTACGTTATTATGCCTAACCAGAAAAAAGGTCAATTAAGGTGGCTATGGCTAGCCGCAGTGGTTCTTGTTGGAGATTATATTTGTAAGTTTTTAGCGACTAAGTACCTATCTTATGGCGTCCCTAAAAAAATATTTCCAGGATTTGAATTAACTTTATTGCATAATTATGGCGCCGCATTTAGTTTTTTAGACAGTCAACCAGGATGGCAGGTTTTTTTACTTGCTGCAATTGCTGTGATTGTATCTTTAGTGATCCTTGTATGGATAGCTAGATTAGATAGAAAAGATAATTTGATGGGCGTGGGCTTAAGCTTAATTCTTGGTGGGGCATTAGGGAATTTATATGACCGACTGGCTTATGGTTATGTGGTTGATTTTATAGATGTATATTTTAAATCATATCACTGGCCAGCTTTTAATATAGCGGATGCAGGGATTTGTGTTGGAGCAATTTTTGTAATTTTGGCAACATTAATAAGACCCAAAAAAGACAAATAAACTACCAAATTTTAGGCGGTTTTTAAAAAAACGATATTTTGATGCTACTTTCTGTATATTTTTAAATTCTTTACTAAACTCAGTATTGAAAACATAAATATTCAGGATGTAGCAATGTTAAAAAAGATTTCTTTTGCTGTTTTGGCGTCACTTGTTGGGTATAACGCTATTTATGCTCAAGATAGTAATGCGGTTATTAATAAGGTGGCAGCTAATTATGCAAGCAAAGGCGATGGTAGCAGTGCGCAAACGCCTCAGGATCTTGAAGCAGCATTTGCTCAATTAAAAGCTGAATGGCAGGCACAGCAAGCGGCAGATCAGAAACGTCTTGATGCATCTTTAGCTGAAAATAAAGCGCTTGCTGAAAAACTGAAATCTTTAGAAACACGTTTTAATCAAATGGCAGCAGATAATACAGAGCTGGCTTCTAGTGGTACATCTTCAAATACAGTTGTAGGTGATGCTGCTGAAGACGATAAAAATAATTTCACTGTAAAGCACGTAAAAGGGAAAACAGCACAAGAGCATAGAGAAGCCCAAGAAAAAGATGCACGTCCAACCACTTTGCGTAACCAAGGTGGTGCAATTTCCTACATTGGCGATGATTCAGATTTTGGACAAATGACAGTTTTTGAAGCTTATCCGTCTTCACAAGTGCCTTTGTATGTATTAAAAGGTCGGAATAACTTTGGTGACAGGGCGCTGGTTTTTGGTGGCTACATTGAGGCTGATGCAAGTACATTTTGGGGTAGTGACTTTAATGCTGTTGAGAATTCGAATAACAGTACGGGTTCTTATGATAATGGCTATAACCTAAATTTAACCACTGCAACATTAGATGTCATGGCGAATATTAATGAATGGATACAAACATTCTGGTCGATTACATCCAATGATACAGGCACACCTTATATTCAAAATGCCTTTGTCACATTTGGTAATCTAAAAGAAAATCCATTTTTTTTCTCAGTGGGTAAAAGCAGGATTCCAATGGGTGTCTGGGCTGGTGGTGGCCCATGGATATCAGGTATTACACAAGGTTACTTCAGGCCTACATTTTTTAGCAATGCGATGATCAGTTATTATAACGATGGATTAAGCTTAAATTTTGCGGGATTTGTACCTGAAACAAGCTCAAACACAAGCTTTTCTAATGAAGGTGACTTCATGGTGAGTATGTTCTATGGTGGACATATTGTGGGTACAGCTATGACCTATGGTTTTAATGCGGCATATTTATATAACTATGCAAATACAGGCATGGGATCTGCAAGTTGTGATTTGAATGGATCTGTTGCTCAGTTCTGTCGGAATAGTACTGGTGTCACTCCAACTAGTACTGGGGTTCAGTTAGAATCTACTCAAGCCAGTAATGGTGTGATTAACATTGAAGGTAACATTGGTTTAGATGATGTGGCTATTTTTGCTGGCTGGTCTGGTTTTACAGGAACTAATGCTCAAACAATGGGTAACTACGCTGGTGCTTGGTATATTCAGCCAACCTATTCACCTGTTGTATTTGATCAAGTAACGGTATTCGGTGTTTCTTGGGGTCAGGCTTATAACATGAACAACTTCTTTTTCCCAACGGCTGGTCAAGCAAGCTTTGGTATTTCCATCCAGGGTGTGCAAAAAGAATTTGTGGCATTTATTCAGCGACCTATCTTAACACCGCAAGTATTGCTAGGTATCGAGTATGGCTGGTTAGGTCTATATAATGGTGCACAAACAAGTGAGGTTACTGTTGACTTGTCAGTATACTTCTAATTTTAAATATAAATTTGGTTGTTAATGTAATTCTTATTAATTTCTATTCTAATTGCTAGTTTTTTATTCTTATTAAGGTATAGTTTCAATTATTCCAATCATGGAGAATAAAATGTTACCAGTTATTGCGATAGTTGGTCGCCCGAATGTAGGTAAATCAACACTATTTAATGCCATTACGAAATCACGCACTGCGCTTGTTTATGATATGCCTGGCGTCACGAGAGATCGCCAGTATGGTGAAGCAATTTTTGATGATAGACCTTTTATTGTTATTGATACGGGTGGCTTAAGTGGTGATGATATTGAAATAGATGAGCATATGGCGCATCAATCTATACAAGCAATTGAAGAAGCTGACCAGGTTTATTTTGTGGTAGATGGTAAAGGTGGTTTGACTTCAGCGGATGAGTATATAGCTTCACTGTTAAGGGTTCGCAATAAGAAGGTTACTATTGTTGTTAATAAAGTTGATGGTATACAGGAAGAAAGTGCATTATCCGATTTTTATCAACTAGGTTTGGGTGAACCTATACCTGTATCAGCTTCGCATCGCAAAGGAGTTAATTATTTGCTTGAGACAACCTTATCCGATTGTTTGGTCGAGGTTGATGAGAATGCAGTAACGCCAAAAGGCATAAAATTTGCCTTAATTGGTAAGCCGAATGTTGGAAAATCTACCTTAACAAACCGTATGATTGGTGATGACAGGGTGGTTGTATATGACCAGCCAGGAACAACGCGTGATAGCATCTATATCCCGTTTAAGCGATTTGATAAAGATTATACCATTATTGATACGGCTGGGGTTCGTCGTAAAAGTAAAGTAGGTGAAACCCTGGAAAAGTTTTCAATAGTAAAAACTTTACAAGCCATTCGTGACGCACATGTGGTTGTTATTGTGGTTGATGCCAGAGATTCTTTAACTGACCAAGATCTTCACTTAATAGGTTTTGCTATCCATTCAGGTCGTGCGATTGTTGTCGCGATTAATAAATGGGATGGTATGAGGGCTATTGATAAAGAAGAGGTTAAGAAACAGGTTGATCGGCGTATGCAATTTGTTCGTGATTTTGCAGAAATCCACTACATATCAGCCTTACATGGAACAAATGTTGGTCATATTTTTGAGTCTATTGATGCTGCGTATGATAGTTCAAATAAGAAACTAACAACAACGGATCTCACAAATGCGCTTAAAATAGCAATGGAAGAGAATCAACCGCCCATGTCTGGTCGTTTTAGAATTAAACCTAAATATGCACATTTAGGTGGACATAATCCTCCTGTTATCGTTATTCATGGAACGCAGGTAGATAAATTACCTAGTAATTATCAAAAATATTTAACTAAATTTTTCAGGGAAGCCTTTAAATTAGTTGGTACGCCAATTTCATTAGAATTAAAATCAACGTCGAATCCATTTGAAGGCAAGAAAAATAAATTAACAGACCGTCAAGAGGATCGCAGAAGGCGTTTTAAGAAGATTATTAAGAAGAAATCAAGATAATAATTTCGATTTACCTCAAAGAAAATTTATCACATATAAAATATAATTAGACGTGTGGTGGTTCCATAATTTCAATAGTTTTGTCTTCGACTATATTTTCTTTCTCAATAAATTTATTTAACCAAGGTCGTGTTACCCACATAAGGATAGCAACACCCAATGTTACAAGCCCAATTATACCAAATACATTTCCGTACATGCTTAGGCCTTGAGCGGGAGTAATTGTTTTGGCTAGCTCTTCAGATGGTGCAGTTAACGCACTTAGCCAACCTGCGATTGGGCCAGCAAGCATACTGGTTAAAAACCAAATGCCCATTACGATACCGCTAATTGCTTTAGGGCAAAGCTCAGCAACCATTGCTAACCCCAAAGCTGAAATTAATAACTCACCTGTTGATTGCAACCAGTACGTTGCAACCATCCACCAAGATGAAATAATACCATCGCCATCAATAAATTGAGGTATCCATAAAATAATAAACGCAGTGGCACATAATGTCATCCCAAGACAAAATTTAGTCACGTGGGTGCTGGAATGTTTATGATAAAACCATGCTAATAAGGGTGACATAACAACGATTACAATTGGGTTAAGCACTTGATAGCTTGCAGCAGGAATGGTGAATCCTAACACAACTCTATCAACATTGTGTAATGCTAAAAATGTAAGTGACATTGGCATTTGAAAGTAAAGCACAAAGAATATGATTGCTTCAAGAATAAGTACGAAACCAACAAACATTCTAATACGATCTTTGCCTTTGAGTGTTAACGCAGTTGCAATGTAATATATGAAACCGATAGTAACAACAACGACGATCAAAATTGTACAAATAGTGCTATGCGGTAATATGTATCCAATAATTAACATGGCGATGATAGAGGCAATGGCTACAATCCATACTCTAGACCATTTCATCGCAGTTTTGCCTGCTTCGGATGATAAATTAGCTAAGTGTTTGTAGAAGAGAAGATAGTTTAAGATACCTAGGAAAAGACCAGCACCGCAAGTAATAAACGCCCAGTGCCAGCCAAACTTATCCGCTATAATTGGTGTGATAGACATAGATACAAATGATCCAACATTTATCGCCATATAGTAGACAGTCATGGCTGCATCAAGCCCTTGGACGTCATCATTATAAATTTTAGAGACTAATGAGGATGGATTTGCTTTAAATAAAGCATTACCGACAACAATTCCACCAAGGGCGTAAAAAATGGTGTTTTGATCGGCTAATCCTAAAGAAAGATAAGAGATCATAAGTATGATGGCACCAATCAGGAGTGTTCGTTTAGCACCGATATATTTATCACCAATCCAGCCGCCAATCCACACAAATCCGTATACAAATGCAGCAAATGATCCAAAAATATAAAAACTTTCTTGATCAGTATAACCAAGATGTTTGACAAAATAGAGTGCCAGAATTGCCTGGGTACCGTAATAACCAAAGCGTTCCCAGAATTCAACTCCCCAAATTACCCAAAAAGACTTTGGATAGCCTTTTCTATTTTTTGCTAACATGTCTGCCATTTGTTTCCCCTGTGTTGTTCTTATTTTAAACAGAAACGAAATGCTAGTGACGAATCTGCTATAAATACAGACAAATTTACTCTAATTAGAATTATAGCGTAGTTTCTAAAGTTTTATCTGAAACTGAAGTTATAGCGTATTTTCTAAGGTTTTGTCTGATATTGACGCATGAACTCTCTTTGTAACAAAGTTGCTGGATCATCGGGTACTTGTCTAAGCCATTGTTGGAGTTCTTGTTGTTGCTCTTCTTGTTGAGGTGTTAACTGTGCTTCTTGAGGTTTTTGTTCTTCTTGCCCAGCCCCTTGTTGTTCTTGGTCAGTTGAGTTTTGAATATCTTCACTCGTTAGATCATCTTGTTGATCCTGTTGATCTTGTTGATCTTGTTGGTCTTGTTGATCTTGTTGGTCTTGTTGGTCTTGTTGGTCTTGTTGATCTTGTTGATCTTGTTGATCTTGTTGATCTTGTTGGTCTTGTTGATCTTGTTGGTCTTGTTGGTCTT
>CAJXRW010000067.1 GCA_913060525.1 uncultured Gammaproteobacteria bacterium | reverse complement strand
TCGTGGGCTCGGAGATGTGTATAAGAGACAGATACCTAACTATTCAATTTTGTACCCAGTTAACACATGAAGTGCTTTATCCTCACGAGATGATAATGGAAGACTCAACAGCTTCTGATAAGCTCCGTAAAACTTTAAATATACCAAATGCTGATATCAAAAATTTCAGGATACTTTCATTAGGCGGTTCCTCAAAAGATATTGCCAGAATTTTAAATAAATCGCCCAGAACGGTTGAAAAAATAGTTTCAATCATGAGCAAAAAATATAACATCAATACAAAACAAGCGTTACAAGCCTATTCAAAAATAATTGGATCTCACTTTACTGAATGGTGTGATCATCCCATCCAGAACGAGCACCAATATGTTAACGCTGAATGGAAAAATCTTGAACTTACCCTAT
Source organism: uncultured Gammaproteobacteria bacterium (assembly GCA_913060525.1). Classification (GTDB taxonomy): domain Bacteria; phylum Pseudomonadota; class Gammaproteobacteria; order Francisellales; family Francisellaceae; genus CAJXRW01. The sequence goes on along the minus strand of CAJXRW010000067.1, from coordinate 8,495 downwards.
AAATTCATCGTTTAGATTTAGTTCAAACGACGTATTTTCTTTAGGGGTCTGCCATATAATTTGTAGGTACATCGTAATTCAAAATTCCGATTTTCTTGATTGATTTTGAATCATTTTGTGTGTGAAACTCGGAGCAAATAAATTAAATGAAAAATTTCTTAAAAACGACTAATAAAATAATCTGTTTTATACCATTATGTTGTTTAATTTCTGCCTTTTCTTGGGCAGATAGTATTCATCAATTCTCTCAAGACCCATGGGAAAATGACTCCCCGAATCAATATACAGGACATAGTGATGAAATAAGTCATTCATTATCTAACTTATGGGACAATGGCACCATGGTTTTTACATTTAGAACCGTATTTAGAGACCGCCAGCCAGATAACAGACAAGACTACGCGTATGGTGCAAATGCCTTTGCACAAACTGGTAATTATTATGGGTTTTCAGTTGGTGGGTCTTATATGCTGACCAATCCTTTCTTTGCTGATCAAATGAATCAACAACAACCGATTAATATTTACGTCCCCTCAAACAAGGTTAATGTATTGTCACAAGCTTTTTTACAATACACCTTTCCAGATGTAGCTCAGGTATCTGTAGGTCGTATTGCTATGGATACACCATGGATTAAAACGACAACGAACAACCCATTAACCAATGCAACCTATCAGGGAGGGCTGGCAAATGCACAACTGGGTGATTCATGGTTCTTAACTGCCTTATATATTAATGCTTACAAAGGTATCGCGCAGAGTGAATTTACTGATAACTCCATGTATACCTTATCAAATAATACTGCCGTTGCTTCACCTATTGCTGGTGTTGCTGCACTGGATTTAACGGTTGCTTTAGGTGCAGAGTATACGCTAGACAATACCCTACACGCTGGGTTATGGGGTTATGTCTTTCAAAATTACGTCAGCATGTTATATCTTGATGGCGAAAAAACGTTTGAGATGGGTAACCACCAGGCATTGACCTTAAATCTGCAGTCAGCTGTACAAAGCGATTTTGCCACGGGTGGTAGTGTGGCAACAGAACTTAATTTAGGAACACCTAACAGTAGAATGCTGGGCGCCAAACTTACTTATCACCACAACTGGTTCAGTGGTGGCATTGCATCAAATCTGTTATGGGGTCCATCTGGCAGTTTTGAAAATGGCGGAATGGTATCACCTTACACATTTAATATTGCAAATGACCCCTTATACACCACAAGTTTCTTTGCTGGTATGGTCGAAAAAGGGGGTGGTAATGCCTACAAGGTATTTGCTGCAATTAAGCTGTTAGAAGACGAGCTTGTCATTACACCCAGCTTTGCTTTCTATAATATTACCAATGGTGCGAATAGTAATGAATTAGATTTGATCACACGTTATTACTTTAGAAATACGGGCATTGAGCTGGGTTTGGTATACGGCTTAACCAGAACAATGGGTCAGGATAAACTGGTCAGCACCGTTCAACTAAGGGCAAGTTATACGGTATGACATTGAAATATAGGCATAAAATCCATGTTGGTTGATTGATTCTTGGGTGTTTTGTTGACCTGATATTTACTCGCGTTTTTGTGTATGTGTATCAAAATTGATACATCACAATACCTCAGTGATACAACATTTTTTGTTCTTTATCTATACAATGACTCAGTCGATCACAACACCAAAAATGCGTATTTCCAAACTAAAAATTGACCAATATGATGTTGAACATAATGTGATAAACAAAAAACACCACGTTTACCAAAAGGAGAATAATATGAGTTCTATTACCGTTGAAAGAAATAAGATATCGATGCTCAGTTGCATCATGCTGTGCTGTACCTGTATGGTTGGCTCAGGCTGGTTATTTAGTTCACAACTCGCTGCCAAAAATGCGGGTATTTACGCATTTGCAGCCTGGATTGTTGCTGCAGCAATTATATTATCAATTGCATATTGTCTTGCAAAAGTCGTGGCTGACCATCCTGCTCGTGGTGCAACAACCCGTATTAGTGCGATTAGCCATAATGCAACCTTTGCCATGCCCTTTGCCTTTGCAAACTGGTTTGGAGTTGCCGTTGTTATTGCAACGGAAGCGCAAGCAACCGCCCAATACCTAGCGCCTTTCTTTGATGATAAGCTCATGGTTGATGGTAGTTTAACTTGGCTAGGAAAAGGACTTGGTTTGATATTACTCATTGGGTATCTACTCATAAACTGGTACGGAATAAAATTACTGGCTAAAATCAATAATATTGTCACAGCATTAAAAATATTTACCCCATGTTTTGTTATCGCTATATTACTTGGTTCACACTTTGATACGTCAAATCTGTCTTATGCAGGGGAATCTACTTTTACTGCTTGGGATATTTTTCCAGCAATTATTGCATCTGGAATGATCTATGCCTTTAATGGCTTCCAAGTGGTCGCTTCTTTTGCCAGCGAAATGAAAGATCCTAAGCGCAATATCTTTAGAGTGATGCTTTATTCTGTATTAATCGTATTAGGCTTTTACCTTTTATTACAATTGGCCTTTATGACTGCATTCCCACATTCAAGCTTAACTGAAGCTGGTGGTTGGGCTGGTGTTAATTTATCTTCGCCGATTGTAGGCTTAACCATTATGCTTGGTCTTAATTTTTTAATGCTATTATTAATGGCAGACAGCGTTATTGCCCCATCAGCTGTTGGTTATACTTACTTAGGAACTTCTTCTAGAATGTTGTTTGCAATGTCTCAAGAAAAACAAGTCCCAGGATTTATTAGCAAGAAAATCTGTCCAAAACGTGGTATTGCTATTCCTTCAATGTTAATTAACTTTGTTATTTCTGTCATATTCTTGTTACAAGCAAGTAGCTGGAGTGGCTTAATGGTTATTGTGACAATGTTGCACATTATTGGTTATTTAGCTGCACCAATTTCTATGGCTGCCTTAAAACCTAAAACCAAAATATTTGGTGGGGTTGTATTTATTGTTGTTTCGGCATTAATCAATACAGTATCAAGCCATGATTTATTAGTTACTAACCTTGTTATGACTAGTTTAATTCTTGTCTATATTGCCTCACAAGGCATTGTAAAAGCAAAACTGAACTTGTTATTTTCTGCCCCATTTTTAACCTATGCCTGGTTGGTCTTCACATTCCATAATATGATCGGTGTGGTTATTATTTCTTTGGTTTTCTTCATTTTTGTTACAAACAAACATTTCGTTGCTTTTGCTCAAAAACATCGTGTCAACAATGAAACAACTAAGCAAGATTCAATACCAGAAGTGTTAACTGAAATACCAGCCACAGCTTAATAAAGATATACCCTAAAACTGATGAAATGATAATCAAATATAACAGTTATATTAATGGTGGTATTAGCCTTACTGCATAAGGAAACCACCTTGCTTATTTATTCACCATTCATAATTCAAAACAATGTGAGCTATTAATATAAAAAGCTTGAATTATAAGTAAAGATTTAATGTAATTCTAATTAGTATTATTTTTCTCAGGTCAATCAATGGATTACCACACCCTCTTTGCAATGCTGGTCACTATTACGGCAATTGCAAGTTATGCCAATTATAAATACTTACAGTTACCTAAAACGATTGGATTAACCATTATCAGTATATTAGTTTCACTGTGTGTCATGCTTGCATTTAAAATGGTGCCAACTTTTTTTGAACCTATGCATGAGCTATTAAGCGGCATTGATTTTAAGAACCTGGTACTAGAAGGTTTATTAAGTTATTTATTATTTGCTGGCGCCCTTCACGTTAACGTAGTCGATTTAAGAAAACAATTTGTCGCTGTGGTTTCTATGGCAAGTATTGGTGTCATTATTTCAACATTCTTGACTGCTTATGTGCTATGGATTATTTCTAACGCACTTAACTTAAATATCCCATTTTCGTACTGTTTAATTTTTGGTGCAGTTATTTCACCAACCGACCCAATCGCAGTATTGAGCGTGTTTAAGGTCTGTAAAAATATCCCAACTAAAATGAAAATGCGTATCACTGGCGAAGCCATGTTTAATGATGCGGCAGCAATCTTATTATTCGTTATCATTGTTTCAATTATGTTTAGCAATGGTGAATCACACCTTACTGCTTGGGATATTACTTGGGATTTAATTCGTGAAGCAGCAGGCGGCGTGTTAGCTGGTGTTATTTTTGCGGTGATTGCCAGCTGGTTTTTATCAAGATGTGATGACGCTGAAGTTGCCATACTCATTACCTTAGCAGTAACAAGCACAGGATTTATTATCGCCAACAAGCTGCACGTATCGGCTCCTTTAGCCATGGTTGTAGCAGGAATAATTATTGGTAATAACTTTAACAAAACTCGATTCTCTCAGCGTACTATCGTGGCATTGGATAATTTCTGGCGATTAATTGACGAAGTACTCAATGCATTTTTATTTGTATTGATTGGACTTGAAGTTCTAACCATGAATTTTAACCTAATGGCAATTCCTGCTGGAATTATCGCTATGTTGGTTATTTTTGGCGTAAGGTTTATTAGTATTGCATTTCCAATGCTTTTTATAGAAAGAAATGTGGGTAGCGATTACTGGAAAGGAAACGCTGTAATGTGCTGGGGTGGGTTAAGAGGTGGTATTTCCATTGCCTTAGCACTATCTATCCCAAATGCACCTGATATTGTGGTTTCGGTGACTTACATTGTGGTTTTACTTTCAATCCTAGTTCAAGGTTCAACTTTCAAGCCATTGGTTAATAAACTTTATCCTCCTAAACCATTCAAAGAAACTGCTTTAGTTACCAGTGATAGTGATGAACAAAAAATATGAATTAATAATATTTGATTGGGATGGAACCATCGTTGATTCATTTTCAAAAATTATTCGTTGCATACAAGATGCTTCAATCAAACTAGACTGGCCAGCACCGACAGCAAATGCGATACGACCAATTATTGGCTTATCCTTTAAAGATGCCTGGTCAACTTTATTTCCTACCATTCCCGTTGAATATCACGACATTTTTTTGAACCATTATAGTGAAGAATTTTTTGAAGAACGCGATGACTCAAAGCTATTTGATCCTGTTATCTCGCTATTAGATAAATTAACAGACCAAAGTTACTTGCTTGCAGTTGCAACTGGCAAAGGTAGAAGAGGTCTTGATCATGAACTCCATACGCATAACTTAAGCCATTATTTCATTACAACCAAAACCACAACGGAATGTTTTTCAAAACCACATCCACAAATGGTCGAGGAAATCCTCCATTTCACTGGATTAGAGCCTAGCCAGGCAATTGTGATTGGCGATAGTATTTATGACATCCAAATGGCGCATAACGCCCGAGTAGACAGTATTCATATCACTCAAGAAAAGAACATTGATTATGGTGCAGCAAAAAGCTCAGTTAAGCATCGTATCAACTGCATTGGCGAAGCGCACACAATTTTATGCCAAGACATTTCGTAATTACCATTTAAGTCGATATACTTTATTTAATCAGTTTATTTATCGAAGTTTATGTTTGAATTTATCAAATTAAATGCTTTAGTTTCAAGGTACTTAGATGCCGAAAGCCGTGAATTACTAGCTAGAGCATATATATTTGGCGCCGATGCCCACGAGAAGCAAAAAAGAAGCTCAGGTGAAGCTTATTTTATTCATCCAGTCGCAGTTGCCTGTACACTGGCAGAAATGAGAATGGATGTTGATACCATTATCGCTGCTTTATTGCATGATGTGGTAGAAGACACTGAAATCACTGCCTTTGAAATCCAGGAGATATTTGGCGAACAGGTTCGAAAACTGGTTAATGGTGTAACTAAATTACTCCAAATTGAGTTTAACTCAAAAGCTGAACAGCAAGCTGAAAACTTCCGAAAAATGCTATTAGCCATGGTTGAAGACATTCGGGTCATTATTATCAAGTTATCTGACCGCTTGCATAATATGACCACACTTGGTCCACTGAAACCAGAAAAGCGCCGTCGAGTGGCACTTGAAACACTAGATATCTACGCTCCTATCGCTCACCGTTTAGGGATGCATCACTTTAAAAACGAGTTTGAAGATCTTGCATTTGAAGCAATTTATCCATTTAGATATAAAGTCCTTAAGACTCGAGTGGCTCAGGCAAGGGGTCATCGTAAAAAGCTGTTTGAAAAACTTCACGAGTCTCTCATAAAACATTTAAGTAAAGAAAGTATTAATCCAGATGTGGTACAAGGACGTGAAAAACGCGTTTATAGTATTTACAAAAAAATGAAAATTCGCGGCATTCCGTTTACTGAAATCATGGATGTTTACGCCTTCCGCGTCATCGCAAATTCTAGAAAAGAGTGTTATTGCATTCTTGGACTAGTCCACGAACTGTATAAACCGATTCCAGGGAAATTCAAAGATTATATCGCCATGCCTAAAGCGAATGGTTATCAATCTTTACATACCACTTTATTTGGTCCTTATGGCATTCCAATAGAAATCCAAATTCGTACTAAAGAAATGGACTATACCGCAGACCGAGGTGTTGCAGCTCATTGGATTTATAAATCAAAAGGTATTGCCAGCGAAAAAGCACAGCGTTGGTTACAAAAATTAAATACACTGCAAAAACAAGCAAACTCATCGGTTGAACTAATTGAAAATGTTAAAGTTGATTTATTCCCCGATGAGGTCTATGTATTTACACCCAATGGTGAAATTATTGAACTGGCAAATGGCTCAACCCCAGTCGATTTTGCCTTTCATATCCATTCAGAAATTGGTATGCATTGCATTGCCTCTCGGGTGAATCGCAGGCTTGTGCCACTCAGCCATAAATTAAAACACGGTGATTCCGTAGAAATTATGACCTCACCTACTGCTTATCCTAACCCTGCCTGGCTTGATTTTATTAAAACTGGCAAGGCAAAAAGCGCCATCAAGCTCTATATGCGAAACCAAGAAAATGAAAAAGCGTATGACCTGGGAAAACGCTTAGTTGGCCAAAGGCTGAAACGTAATAAACTTGAAATTGATCAAATGTCTGTCATATTCCAGCAAGCCGTTGCCTCATCATTTAATGTGCAAGACTTTAAAACCTTACTTATTTTGGCTGGTAAGGGTGAAATTGGCTGCGGTAAAGTCGCCAATAAAATCGTGGAATTTTCAGCATCTGATCTACCAAAGTTAACTGATGAAGAAACACATAAATTAACCATATCCATAGATGGAGAGGATTTAACCACCACAACTTTTGCAGATTGCTGTTTACCAATCCCAGGTGATCATATTTCGGGGTTATTAATCCCAGGTAGAGGTCTTGAGGTACATCGTGACAGCTGCTACACCCTTAAATCAAAACGCAATATTTTGAAAAATCCTGATCAAGTCGTTCAGGTTGACTGGTCTAATAATATCAAAGCTTTGTATTCAGCAAGCATTATTGTCGAAATAGGTAATTATAGAGGTTCTTTAGTCGATGTCGCTTCAGCTATTAATCAACAGGGCGTTGATATTAAACAGTTCAAGATAAAAGAAGCAGATGATCAATACGGTATTTTCTCTATTACGGTGGCGGTAGAAAACAGGAAACAATTAGCATCTGTTATCAGAGGAATTAGACGTGTTAGCCAGGTTTTTAAAGTTAGAAGAGGCCCAGTTTTATAAACGACTACCTAATACTTACAACCGTTGTATCCTGGCGCTGCCTAACGCTATCACCTGCTTTGTCAAACCCACTCATTTCTACATGTGGACAATTTTGGATTAAACTATAGTCCATTTTATTTAGGCGCTTTGCGTAGCTATTTACCTGTTCCATGGTCTCACAAGTCAGCGCTTCTACCGAAAATGATTTACGAATATTCTCTAGCTTTCCTTTATCTCTAATTTGTAAGATATAGGAATGTCTTCGTGGAATAACTAATAATTCAGCACTGATGTTTCTAGCTAAATAGTGTTTTGCCTCTTTAATATTCACAAATCAACCCTCTCTAATTTGATAGTTTTACCGCCTCGCCTTTAAACTGTGTTCCATTCATTAAAAACCCTGTTCCACAGGCATAAGTTTTAGAACTATTATTTACTTTGCTGCCCTTATAACTTGAGGTGATATTAATGACAGCGTTTGCTCCAAGTGACATTGCTTGTTTTCGCATATCCAATAGAGATGACAAGAATGTCCAATTACAAGCCTCTACATCTTCTTTCCAAAATGAATTTGTTTTTGTACTAGCCTGAATTTCACCAAAACTTTTCTCTACAGAAGCATGAGGCTGATCACCAAAATAAAATTTGACTTGATCACCCAGTTTTTGTTTAGCAGTAGCACTACCGATTGCTGGCGTAATTGGAAAATCCTTAACCACATCTTCGGCTTGTGCATTAACGGTATATCCCAAGGCTGCTGTCGCAATTATTACCGCTGACAACGACTTAGTCAGTATTCTCATTTTATCCTCATAAAAATTAACTTGGTTCATAAAAAATACTATCAAATGATTTTGCTAAAAACTAACTCAGGTGCTGTCTCTTATACACAT
>CAJXRW010000066.1 GCA_913060525.1 uncultured Gammaproteobacteria bacterium | reverse complement strand
CGAGATTTCTGCCTGTCTCGTGGGCTCGGAGATGTGTATAAGAGACAGAGATATATGTTCTTCTAAAGAAGATATTTGACTTTTAGAATCAACTAGAGACTCTTGAGTTTGATTATATCTGAACTGTGCTTCTGATAATTTATTTCTACTATCAGATTGTTTGCTAATAAAATAAATACCGCACAGCAATAGACCTAAGGCAAAACCTATAACCAAGAATAATATATAAATTAAAATATCCATCCGTTGTCTTTATATAGTCTCAAGCCTCTTCAGTGACGGAAAATCTAATTTTTCCCTCTCAGCATAATAACTTTCAGCGACCCCTTTTGACAGAGCCCGTATTTTAAGAATATACCGTTGTCTTTCAGTCACAGATATTGCATGTCTGGCATCCAATAAATTAAAAATATGTGAAGCTTTTAACATCATTTCGTAGGCAGGGAGAGGCAAGTTTTTCTCTACCAATCGTTGGCTTTCTATCTCCAAGTATTCAAATTGTCTAAACAACTCTTCCACATTAGCTTCTTCAAAATTATATCGAGACATTTCTACTTCATTCTGTTTAAAAACATCACCATAGAATACTATCCCATTCGGCCCTTTTGACCATATAAGATCATACATGCTGTCAACGCCCTGTAAATACATTGCAATTCGTTCAAGACCATAGGTAATTTCACCCGTAACGGGTTTACAATCCAACCCCCCGACCTGCTGGAAATAAGTAAACTGAGTTACTTCCATGCCATTAACCCACACTTCCCAACCTAATCCCCAGGCGCCAAGTGTGGGTGATTCCCAATTATCTTCAACAAATCTAACATCATGCACATTTGTATCAATTCCCAACTCTTTTAAAGAGTCTAAATAAAGTGCTTGAATATTTTCTGGAGAAGGCTTCATTACAACTTGAAACTGGTAATAGTGCTGACCACGATTAGGATTTTCACCATAGCGACCATCAGTCGGTCGCCTTGAAGGTTGAACGTAAGCAGCATTCCAAGGCTCTGGCCCAATGGATCTTAAGAAAGTAGCTGGATGAAAAGTACCTGCACCTACTTCCATATCATAAGGCTGCACAATGGTACACCCTTGCTTAGCCCAATATTGCTGTAATGTTAAAATAATATCTTGAAAGGTGAGTATTGATTTATCCATAATGCGACCACTCTGTTTCGATAAAACCAGTATATCAAATTGAATGTAATCCTCTATCAATTATAGGTAGGCACATGCACATTTTATATAACGCTATCCGCATGCTGAAACTAATTTTAAAAATCATAAAAATAAAATAGGGATGATATATATTCTTATAATAAATTAATACCAAGACCTATAGAAAGAAGCCCTGCAGTCGGCACTTGTTGTGACCCTTGTATTTGCATATAAGCTGCCTCTAAATAAAACATTTTTGTGAAGTCGTAGCCAGCACCAACTGACCAATAAAAGTTATAGTTTGTTTGCGAGTTGACGTTACTAAAACTACTTTGCGTCAGAGACCCCAATCCAACTTTACCCATAACATATAAATCAACAGGTAAATCAATCTGTCCTTTAAGTGCAACATGGTAACCATTTAACGCAGGATTTTCTGTCTGATTGTTCTTGGTATATTCCAAATCAGTAAAGCCATTATAACCCACTTCAGCAGCCAGGAAAGGCAAGAAAAATATTCCAACGTTAACCTGATAACCAAATAATCCTTTGCTTTGATTATCCCATCCATCAACCGAGTTAGACCCAGTATTGGCATAACCTAAATCTACATCGGCATAGAATAAGGCATGTGCAGACACTGATAAGCCAAACATGAGCACAACTATGATACTTTTAATTTTACTAAGTTTCATACAATTTACAGAAAGACATAATTACTGTAAGAATAGGACAGGCTTACAAATTTACCAGCCGATATCAGAAAATTTTATTACACAAGGAAATCTAACTTATTATTCGCTATGATTTAAATAGAGAAAATTAATATTAGTATGTATGAAAGCAAAAACCATTTTTATTATCGTTATTATCATTGCCATCATCGTGATAGCATTCGTTATCAAACACAATCAGAAAGCACAGCAAGAGATTAAACAAGGCGTACAAGATGGTACGCAACACATACAAGAAACCACCCAAAATGCCTACCAAAATACAAAAGATGCTGTTCAAGATACGTATGATAATACAAAAGAAAAAGTGTCAGAAAAATATAACGAAGCTACATCAAACTAATTTTTGACATTTGTACTTTCAAAGATTTTATCAGCCGATTTAGCAACAAAACCTTGGTATAAATTGCCATTCTTATCTGGATAACGCTTAGCAAATTCAAAATAACAGCAAGGAATGGTTTTAACATCTTCAATAAATTTAACCTCTATCGTGCCAGAAAGCGTACTTGATTGCTCTAAATGATCCTCTGGTGTTCCTTTTACTTCACCACCAGAAGTATTTAGTTTAACACCATTATCTTTTAGAAAATCATTTACTTCATTTACTTCACTAAAGTTTTTTAACTGGTTAATAAACATGGTGAAATGATTAGCCCGATAACCAAACGCATAAAACCAAGCCGCATATTCTGATTCTTCTAATAATTTTTTATAGGTGTTGTAACTCCTATAACTCCAGCTGGCACCAGAAGTCAGTAATGCATCTACATCATTTAAAAGCTTTGATGGAATAGCTTCAACACAGGCCTTCATTGTTTTTTGCAAGAATGGGCTGAATTCTTCTGTTAGCAATTGACTAATAAAAACTTTAGGTTGTTCTGGGTCTTTTGGCTCAAGATGTATCGCCTTGAGTTTTTTAACTTCAAAGTCATAATGCCCGCCTAATTTATAGCCTTCTTTAATAAAAGCTTTCGCTAAAGCATTATTATCAACCCTGGGATCATCTAATGTTCTTAAAGCAATATGATCATTGATTGGTTTTTCGCCTTTTGCAACAAACAAATCATAAATTTCTTGTACATGTGGATTTGATTCCACATATTGATCCCACAAACTATCTAGAACTTTAATACTCATGTTAATCCTCCAGATTAAACTTGATACCTTGAGCCAATGGTAAACTTTTACCATAGTTAATTGTACTGGTCTGTCTTCTCATATATGCCTTCCAAGCATCTGACCCAGCCTCGCGACCACCGCCAGTATGCTTTTCACCGCCAAAAGCACCCCCAATTTCCGCACCAGATGTGCCAATGTTTACATTGGCAATCCCACAATCACTACCACGAGCAGATAAAAATAACTCTGCATTTTGAATATTAGTCGTAAAGATTGAGCTTGATAACCCAAAATCAACCACATTATTCATTTCGATTGCTTCTTCAATCGTATCGAATGGCATAATGTATAGAATTGGACAAAAATTTTCCTCTTTAACAATGTCAAGGCTATGATCTGCTTCAATAATCGTTGGCTCAACAAAGAACCCTGGCTTATCAATCACCTTACCGCCAGAAAGCACTTTACCACCTTGCTTAACCGCTTCATTAACAGTACGTGTAAAATTGTCAACTGAAGCTTGATCGATAAGCGGGCCCATTAAGTTTTTTTGGTCAAGCGGATCACCAACCGTAACTTGCTTGTAAGCATTGACCATTTTTTCTTTTACAGTGTCATATATAGAACGATGAATCATTAATCGACGTAAACTCGTACAGCGCTGACCAGCAGTCCCTACTGCACCAAATACTGCACCTGGTATCGCTAATTTTAAATCAGCACTTTCATCCAATATGGTTGCGTTATTACCGCCCAACTCAAGTAAACATTTACCAAAGCGACTGGCAACCTGGGCACCCACCTCACGACCTACTCTTGTTGAGCCAGTAAATGAAACCATATTGACACGTTCATCATTCACAAGCGCCTTAGAAACATCAATCTCTTTTGAAATCACAGTATGAAAAATATCAGGATAGCCATGGGCTTTAACTACTTTCTCACAAATATTTTGAACCACAATGGCACATAATGGGGTTTTTTCAGAAGGCTTCCACACAACAGTATTACCACAAATAGCCGCAATAAATGCATTCCAAGACCAAACAGCCACTGGGAAATTAAATGCGGAGATCACACCCACAACGCCTAGTGGATGCCATTGATCATACATTCTATGTTCAGGCCTCTCTGAATGCATTGTGCTACCATACAACATGCGCGATTGGCCGACAGCAAAATCAGCCATATCAATCATTTCTTGAACTTCACCATCGCCTTCTTGTTTTGACTTGCCCATTTCAAGTGAAACAAGCGAACCCAACGCATCTTTATTTTTACGTAACTCTTCACCAATTAAACGCACCAACTCACCTCGTTGAGGAGCTGGATACTTACGCCATTCAACAAACGCTTTTTTTGCGTTAACAATGGCATTTTCCATATCTGCTAAGCGTTCATTTTTCACTTTAGCTAATAAGTTGCCATCTGCTGGGCTAAAAGTTTCAATTGCATCAGGCGATTGGTCATTTTTTAAACTTTCCAGACCCATCCCTAGTTTTGATATTTTACTCATAACAACATCCTTACTTGATTAACTTAATAATTAGAAGATCAAGAGAAATATTATCATTCATCAGTCCACAAAAACACCATGTTCTATATTAGAGAAATGAAATTATTTAACGTGATAATAAAGAGGATCTCTATTAATTCTGGATGCAACAGATTAATTTTCTAAACTTATGACAACAAGGCGCAAATTGCGGGCAATAGCTCGGTCTACTGTTAAAATTTACAACGCAGGTGGGGTAAATTTGGGGTTAAGATGTGCGTTCATAAATTAATAGAGATGCGCTAAAGGAATAAGTTGGATTCTTAACTATAATGCTTGGATTAGTAAACCCTCATTCTCGTAATAGCCACCAAAGCGATTCTCATAAAAGTCAGTTAAGTTAATAGACTCTTGACTAATAAAGCCTGGTTGGAAACGATCCGTTCTCGTTAACACCAAATCAATCGTCACACAAAGGCTGCTGGCTGTCGTCATCTGAACAGCAGAAAAACGACGCTCAAACATCATTTTAGATGGAAATTTTTGAGCAAAATGTCTTTCAGCGCCTATCCCTTTACGCACACCATTAACAGAAACATAGATTAGAACCATATCCTGGTTAATTCTAGGAAGTGCATTATCCATGATCTTAACCATTTTATCTAAATCACGACCCAGTTTCATATCATCCATTAGAAACTTGACCTTTTCACAATGACCAGGATAACGAATACTCTTATAGTTGATATTTCTGACTTTCCCCTTGTGTGTATCAATCATTGATCCGATACCACCTGAGGTATTAAATGCTTCGTAAGTTAAACCATCTACTTTAATCTCTTCAATATCAGCCAAAGGCGCGAGTACACGCTCTTCCCCATCTACCACGCCATGACAAGGCCTGGCATATTCATTCACCAAACCTTCTGTAGACCAAGTCAGACCATATTGAAGCGCATTTGAAACATTTAATGGCAACGCACCAACACGCATCCGCACAGTATCAACAGACTCAAACTCTTTCATTAAATCATTAGAAACAATACTGATAAAACCAGGCGCTAAACCACATTGTGGTGCAAAAAAGTTAGCAGCACCTTCAGCTAATAATTTAATTTGGTTGGTTGTTTCAACATCTTCAGTCAAATCAAAATAATTAATTTTAAGATCTTTTGCCATGCGTGCAATTTTTAAATTGCAGTAAAAAGGTAAACAAGATACAACTGAGTCAATATTACACTTCTTGATGTACTCGACCATCTCTTTAACATTACCCGCATCCATTTTGATGTATTTCAGATTATTAACACAGCGGTCAAGCACGGGTTTATTTTCTGGAATGATACGATCTGCCAAGTGAACAACATAGTCTCCTGTTTTAACCAATAAACAACTTGTTAAAATACCAACACGGCCAGCACCCAAGATTAATAAATTTCTCATCAAATATTTCCTACTTAATTTATTTTAAATAATTCTATACTATCTTAATCATTTTGGTAAAAATAAGACAGAATTTCTCACCATAGTTTGCCAAAATGAGCTTAATATGAGAAATGTTAAAATTTAAGATCACTGTTCAAAAAGCATCACAAAGCAGGAATAAAGAAATGTGGCACAAGAGGACAAAATTTAAAATTTATTTTTATGTGCTCTTATTAATCAGCATATATGCTGCAGCATACGACATGTATGTTGCGGCACTTCCCAGCCTAGAAACTTATTTTTCAACATCAGCAAATGCAATTCAACTTACCGTTACTGTTTTTGCAGCAGCCAGCATATTAACCTCTATTCCAATTGGCATGCTTAATGATGCTGCAGGGCGAAAAATCACCCTACAAATTTTATTGTTAACCGTAACGATTGGCTGCATATTATGCCTTTTTACCCATAACATTTATATATTTTACCTAGGCAGAGCCTTGCAAGGCATTGGTGGTTCAGGGTTATTTATTGTCGCAGTGACAATACCCAAAGATATCCTAAATCAAAAAGATTTTTTAAAAGTATGGCAGTGGTTAACCTTAGCTTTTTTTATTGCCCCTTCAATTGCGACCGCAGTAGGCAGCTATATTGTATTCCATCTCAATTGGCAGGCGGTTTTCTATACTATCATCATAATATGCATCATTACCTTATGCGTAATTATATTTGCTTTTGAGGAATCATCGCCAAAACAACCTAAAAACACTCAAATTAAAAATAAAATACCCCTCTTTAAAAAATATAAAATGGTATTACTCAATCCCAAATTTCTTACCTATAGCTATACCACCGCACTCGCTTGGGCAGGAATGAGTCTATATTATTTATTTTTACCCTTTATAATCGTAAATCATTATGGGTACAGCATTATTGTATTTGGCTGGATCGCTTTTAGCATGGTCATGGCGGGTGTATTTGGTCGAATCGTTAATATGCTATTTCTTTCTAAATATTTAACTTTAGAAAACACAACGCTGAAATTCAGTATAATTAATGTTTGCTCAAGTTTTTTATTAATTGCCGCTTTTATACTACCTAATAGCTTAGCACTTGGTATCGTTATGTTATCCAGTATCATATTTGGTTTCTCTTCTTCAATATCAGCAATTGCTGGTTCATCTATTGCATTAAATATATTTGATAAAGAGCTTTCATCAGCTGCATCAGCGAGTTATGGCTTGATAATTGACTGCTTAATTGCCGTATCACTTGCCATTGCACCACTATTTGCGACATCAATTATTACATTAGCGATAATGCTAATTATTCTCACTGGCAATGCATTATTTTTTGTCTATTTGAATCAAAAACTAAATCATTCCTCACAAGTTGATTAAGATTTAGTTGAAAGAAATTCACACATAACCCCAAACTAAGTTAAACTAGTTTGTATTATCAAATTGTCATAAAGAATATGAATGACTCTAACCATTAAGCCTTACTGTATCTATGACGTGGAAGCAAATTCACAACATATCGACCCTAATAATCACATCAATAATATTGTTTACTTACAGTGGATGCAAGACTCTGCCATTGAGCATGTTAAACAAAACAAGGTTTATGAATTAACTCAGCCATTAGGGCTAACATGGTTTGCCAAACAACATACCATAGAATACTTATCGCAAGGTTTTATGGGTGATAAAATTCGAGTGATTACTTGGGTAGCAGAATTAACCAAAATATCTACTTTGAGGAAATATTATATTTATCGCAGATCAGACAAAATTTTATTATGCAAAGGCGAAACTCGCTGGGTAATGATAAATGCCCAAAAAGGTAAGCCCACTAAAATACCACAAAATATTTTAGATCTCATTTCCGTAGCTGATGATTCTAATATCATTAACTTAATTTAAAGCGCGTCATATTTATGCCTGTATCTATAGCACCAATGATTGATTGGACAGATCGCCACTATCGTTTTTTTATGCGTCAAATCACGCGCTGTACAACCTTGTATACGGAAATGATAACGGCAAATGCAATCATACATGGTAATCGAGATTATTTAATTGGTTATTCTAATTGTGAGAATCCCCTCATTCTCCAGCTCGGAGGAAATGACCCAACGGATTTAGCAACCTGCGCTAAAATTGCTGAAGATATGGGGTATTCAGAAGTCAATTTGAATGTTGGCTGCCCCAGTGATCGTGTTCAAAAAGGGTGTTTTGGTCTATCTTTAATGAACAATCCCAACTTGGTCGCGCAATGTGTGGAAGCAATGAAAAACAAAGTTACCATACCAGTTTCTGTTAAGTGCAGAATAGGTGTTGACGATAACGATAGCTATGATGCGCTAACAAACTTTATCAAAAATCAAATAACGGCTGGAGTGGATCATATTTGCATTCACGCCAGAAAAGGCTGGTTAAATGGCTTAAGCCCTAAAGAAAATCGCACTATACCACCTTTAAGTTATGAAACTGTTTATCAAATTAAATCTGATTTCCCAGCATTAAGACTTGGTATCAATGGCGGCATTACTGACATCAATCAGATAACACGGCATTTAGAGAAAGTAGATTATGCTATGGTTGGACGTGAAGCCTATCACAATCCTTTTATTTTTTCTGAAGCCGACAGTCTTTTTTATCATCAAGCAAACAGCAATAAAACCAGAGTTGAGGTGATTGAATCAATGTACCCGTACATAGAAAATCAGTTATCCCAAGGGGTCAGATTAAGCCACATAACTCGTCACCTGCTTGGTCTATTTCATGGCCAACCAAATGGAAAGTTATGGCGACAGTATTTAAGCACTCACGCAACCAACAAAACAGCAGGTATTGAAGTCGTTCAACAAGCCTTAAATCTGGTAAGGTAACAAGCATGATTCAACTACAATTAATCAAATCCAAAGAAGGTTATGAGAAGTCTAAATGCTGTCTCTTATACACATCTCCGAGCCCACGAGACAGGCAGAAATCT
>CAJXRW010000065.1 GCA_913060525.1 uncultured Gammaproteobacteria bacterium | reverse complement strand
GGCAGCGTCAGATGTGTATAAGAGACAGATACTTCTATATATGATTGCAGAAACAGGAAAGCATAAATTAGAGTTAGATACACCGTGCTTAGTTATTGATAAATCAAAGTTAATTCATAATATTCAGCAAATGCAGACTTTTGCCAATAATAATTCAAAATCTGTTCGCCCCCATGCAAAAACACATAAATGTTCAGAAATTTGTCAGTTGCAAATAGAAAATGGTGCGATTGGAATTTGTGTCACAAAAGTGTCAGAAGCATACTGGTTGGCTCGTTATGGTGGGGTTTCTGGTATATTAATTACCTCTCCGGTTGTCACGAATCATAAAATAGAACGACTGATAGAAACGCTTAGATTTGCGCCTGACACCATGGTTGTGGTTGATAATAATAAAAATGCAAATGAGCTTAATGCCGCCATGTGTGCTGCTGGTTTTTCATTAAACGTATTGGTAGATATTGATGCGGGTATTGGCAGAACTGGGATACAAATGGAAAGTGCCGTTGATCTAGCAGTGGCAATGGATCAATTACCAAATTTAAACTTTAAAGGTATTCAATGTTATTCTGGACATATTCAACATATACAGGATTTAGATGAAAGGCGCAAAGTTTCGCATGATACTCTTAAACAAGCAGGTGAAATAAAACAGAAGTTATTAGATTTGGGGCTTGATTGTCATATACAGACAGGTAGCGGAACGGGTACGTTTAGTGTGGACTCTGAGTTGGAATGTGTGACAGAAATTCAGCCTGGTTCTTATACCGTTATGGATGCTGAATATGCTGCTATTAATTATTCAGTAGAAAAATTTTTACCTGCAATGACGATGTTAACAACGGTGATTAGTGCCAATCAAGATACACATGTTACCGTAGATGCTGGCACAAAGTCGTTGTATAAAGTTGATGAAAAACCTAAAGTTCTTAGTCATGACAACTTGGTATATGATTGGGATTATTTTGGCGATGAACATGGTAAAATCTCACCAATTAATAATGCTTCATTACCAAAACTTAGTGAGGTAATTGAGTTAATGGTGGCGCATTGCGATCCAACAATTAATTTATTTGATTATTTTTATGTTACAGAAGATGACTTAGTAGTTGATAAATGGGAAATCAATTTGCGTGGTTGCGCACAATAACTTTATCTTTTCCATTTAAATAATATTCTGATAGAAAATAGTATTGCGACAGAAATTAAACACATTAAAGTAATGATTAAATATAAATGAAAATATTGGTGTGCCTGAGCGATTCTATGCGGCACATTTGTGTACTGATAGGATGAAGCGGTTTTAATTAATAATGTGCTAATGTAAGCAGGTAATGCACCTGAAAATAATAAAAAGTAAGCGGTTAAGAATCCTGAGTGTTGTCCTCCTCCTATTTGCGTAATAAGCGACATTGCTGTCGGCATATAAATAATTTCGGCTAGCCCTGTAATAATAACAGCTAATATAATCCAGATAATTGGAATTGGGTCAGCACCATTATAAGAATAGTGTGTACAAACACTAATAATAATGAATCCTGTCATTTGTAAAAACAAAGCAGCCGTTGCTTTATTTAAGCGATTAATGCTGGTTAGCTCATGCACATGTTTTCTGTAATAGTAGGCAATGAGTAAACCAAATATCAGCATAGATGCCTGTTGGCAAGAAAGAACGGCGCTTGGTGGAATGATAAGCCAGTTAAATAGTTGCAGGTTCACATTCTCTTGGACATAAATCATCAAAGAACTAGAAAGCTGGCTATTTGATGCCCAGTAGATACACGCAAATACCATTAAAATCAGCATGACATTTATTTGATTTCGAACGCTTGATGTTGACGTAAAGTAGAGTTTTAAAAAGAAAATAGAAGCAAAACCAATGATTATGAATAACAAGTTATGTGCATATGAATTTTGGATTAAGTAGGCGCACCCAGCTACGATTAAGAATAAAACGATTAAGATGCATAACCAAGTAATGATATTGCTACCACCAATTTTCTTGGTATCTCTTGGTGTATTAATTTTTTTTATATTCATCAACAGCAATATGATTGAAAGGATGTATGGTGCTGCTGCTAAATTAAAGCTCAAGGCATAACTGTAGTATAAACCTATGTATCCACAAACAAGCGGGCCAACAATCCCGCCAATATTACCTGTGATTTGCAATATGGTAAAACCCGCGTCTCTCAGGTTGGAATTGGTATGATATATACTCCCCAGTAAGCATTGTATATTACTTTTTTGAAGACTAAATCCAACAAGTAACAGGCTTAATGCATATAACTGTTGTGTTTGTGTGCCATAACCTAGCATCATCAATCCAATAACACAGAGAACTATTCCAAGCATAACGGTACTAAAATAGCCTAAGTACTTATCTGCTATCCAACCAGCTATAATGGGTACGATAAAAGCTAAAGTGATAAAACTATTTTGGGTATAAATAGCAATCGAATTTTCATATATAAACGACTCAGTTAAATATAAAACAAATAAGGCCATTAAACTGTTATATGAGAAATGTTCAGCAAAGTTAATAAAAACAACTGATACAAAACCTTTGGGGTGTTTGGTTGACGCTGACATAATGTATATAAATTTATATCCTTGATCTTAATTCAAGCACAAAATAGAATTTATGCGTTGTTTTCAGGAAATTTTCGATCAGGGAGTTGCTTGTATTTGAATATCTAACCGTATTCGTCTTTAATAAATAGGTGATATGTAAGTTAATCGGGTAAGTCAGTGGCAATTATTGTTAAAAAATTACCTCTCAGGGCGAATCGAAAAATATGCGTTTACCACAACGAACATAAGCCAGAGCGAAAAACTCTCCTGTTTTTGCATGATATATGTGGATATGCCAGGCAGTGGAGCTCGCAATGGCGGCATTATCGTGAACAATATAATGTAGTGGCTTACGATATGATTGGTCACGGATTAAGCGATACACCTAAAAATAGACAGGCTTATTCTATTCAGCAACTTATATACGATGCGCAAGTAATTCTAGAAAAATATTGTTCAGATCACACGGTTATCATTAGTCATGGCACAGGTGTATATTGCAGTTTAATGCTGGCTGCTTTATACCCACAAAAAGTACAAAAACTGATTATGATTAATCCAATGAGCTATTATAACCGTAGAGATAGTTGGTACTATAAGCTGCCTTTATGGATGTTAAATACATTTTCATTTTTTGGTAAAAAATTATTGATTAATAAATTTAGGCTTAATGAAGATATTTACTTGCCCAAACCGTTAGTATTAAAAAATTTAGCACATGCTCGAATCAATCTCCCTATGATTCCTTTTAAAGATATTTGGCAAAATATATTATTAATTCAGAGCAAGCATGATTTTGTCTCGCCACCACAAGCGGCAAGAGAGTACTATACAAACCATCTCAAAAATATAAATTATAAATTAATAGAATCCTCGTCACATAATTTAATGATGATCGAGAATGATAAAATTAATTATTACAGCGATACATTTATCGAAAAACTAAATGTTAGAGCCTATAGAAACTTGGTTTTTGAAGGCGCAGGTGTGAGAGGAATTGCCTATAGTGGCGCTATATTGGCACTTGAAGCAATGGGTATTCTGGATAACATTGAAAATATTGCAGGTGCTTCTGCTGGTTCGTTTTACGCGATGTTTTTAGCTTTAGGATGCACAGGTCAAGAAATTTATGATGCTATTTCTGCGCTTGATTATTCGATCTTTACGGCAAACTCAGGTAACTTTTTATCAAACTCTACCCGTTTTTTAACAGATTTTGGTTGGTATAGAACTGATGCATTGTACGACTGGGTGAGTGGGTTTATTGATAATAAAATTGGTCACCCAGATATTACATTTAAAGGGCTTAAATTGCTCGGAAAACGTAATTTATACCTGACTGGTACCAATCTTTCAAAGTCTTGTGCTGAATTTTTTTCGTATGAAACAACACCTGATATGGAAATACGAGATGCGATTCGCATTTCATGTAGTATTCCGATGTACTTTAAGGCGTATAAACTTAAAACAGAGGAGGGTGAGCAAGTCATGGTTGATGGTGGCTTAGCTTGTAACTATCCAATTGATCTATTCGATCACGAAAGATTTCTTCACAATCCTCAGAATGGTCATAAAAGACCACATTTTAATAACAAACATGATTGCTTTAATCATGAGACTTTAGGGTTTAGGTTAGACCCTTTATTTGATCCGATGCATGGATATCATCAACCAAAGCCCTATAAAAAAATAGGTAACATACTGGATTATGGAAAAGCTTTTATGACCTTTGTTCAGTCGATGTCAGTAAAGCGTCATTTGCATAGAGATGACTGGAATCGAACGGTATTTATTAATACCCATGATATTGGTTCAACAGATTTTAATATTTCTAAACCTGATATCCATCGCTTAATTGAGGAAGGAAAAATAGGCGTAAAAAAACATTTTGCTTGGAGAATGAGTAAGGACGGCATGCGTTTTCCTCAGTGATTTCTGCAGAAATGATAATCATTCGCATTTGACTTGTATTTGAAAATATATTGACTATATTTAGCTTAAATATAAAACAAGTCTTAAAACCAAAATGGGAAATCTAAAAAAAATATCTAATACAGTATGCATAGTGGCATTGTTTGCCTCATCACCTGAATTTGTATTTTCATCTGGCAATAGCGAATTTGCATTTAGTGATGACGATGAAATGACACAGAATGAAAAAGTATTGAATAGCCTGGAAGCAGATATTAATGCCATACCTTATACGGCTAGAGATTTTTTTACTGAGGATGATGCTTTTGTTGATGATAATAGTTCCGATAATTTTAATACGAATAGCGGTACATATCGTGTGCGCGCTCTTAATCGATTTCCTAACACGCCAAGAGAGACATCTACTGAGAAATGGTGGCATGGAAACCATGCGACAGGAACTTGGTTTGGTGTCAGATCAGACCTTGAAGGAAGGGGGGTTGATATAAATGGGCAATATACTTTTGCTTATTTAGCCAATGTAGATGGTGGTGTTGCCAGAGGTGGTGCATTTGATGATCAATTACAGCTTGGTATTGATACCAATTTTGGTAAATTATTCAAAAGTAGTGCCTTGATAGACACTCAGTTTACTTTCGATTTTATTCATACTTATGGTCCAGATGACAGTGCAAACTATGTGGGTAATATATTTACAGTTTCACAGGCCTATGTTGATCAAGGAATGTACTTGGATGAAATGTATCTTTTACAAGGTATTCATGATCGAGAATATTGGTTTAAAGTAGGGCGGTTAGATGCAGGTAATGACTTTTTAGTATCTGACTTATATTGTGTATTCGTTAATAGTGGCTTTTGTGGTAACCCTTCAGCGATTACCTATAACAGTCCTTGGTCAACACCACCTAATGCACAGTGGGGTGTATTGGTTGGTGCGTCACCAATAGATGAATTTGTTGCAAAGCTCGGTGTATATAATACAAATTTAAACACGTTTGAACCCAATGATATTGGTGGGCAGTTTTCTTTTAGTAACTCTCAGGGGGCCAATATTATGGCTTCAATATCTTATTTAAGAAATCAAGGTGATGATGATACAGGTCTATCAGGTAGATATACTTTAGGTGGCATTTATTTTACGGGTAGACAAAATAATGATGACTTTACAGCGGACCCAAATGGTGCGCCTGGTAATAGGCTGGGTGGGCTTTATTTTGAAATAGAGCAAGAATTATTTGCTGAATCAGGTTCATCTAGCGGTCAAGGCTTATCAAGCTTCTTAACTAGCCAAGTTTACAATGGCTGGGATGTAACCATGATGCCATTATTTTTTAACGCAGGTTTGGTCTATACAGGTATTTTTGATGCGCGCCCAGATGACCAATTAGCATTAGGTGGAATATATGGAAGGTTTGGACAAGATGCAATTGAATATCAAGGTGCTGGTTTTGGGTATGAGGCGGTTATAGAGTTAACCTATCGATTTAATTTTACCAATTGGTTTTTCCTACAACCTGACATTCAATATGTGATTCATCCTTTTGGAGGCAGTGCAGAGCTGGCTGGCACCGATACAACACCCAGAAATGCCTTTGTCATTGGTTTGCAGGGTGGCTTTAATCTATAACAGTAATAAGGAACAGATATGATTAAACGTAGTTTACAACGAGTCGCATTATACTTCACGGTTTTTGGACCTGGAATGGTCGTCATGTTAGCTGATACTGATGCTGGCAGCGTTATAACTGCTGCTCAAAGTGGAGCAAGCTGGGGATATAAATTATTATTAGCACAATTTATTTTAATGCCAATATTATTTATTGCGCAAGAGCTAACTGTTCGACTCGGTATTGTTACTGGTAAAGGGCATGGTCAACTTATTATGCAGCATTATGGCAAGTTCTGGGCTTGGGTTTCTGTGACAACCATGGTTATTACCTGTATTGGCGCAATTATTACGGAATTTAGTGGTCTTGCTGGTGTTGGGCTTTTATATGGTATACCTAAGTGGGTTACTCTGAGCGTAATTATTATATTTTTGATAACAATAGCGGTAACAGGTAGTTATAACTCGGTTGAACGTATTGCGTTATGTATTGGTGCATTTGAATTGGTATTTTTCGTTGTCGCGTGGCAAGCAAAACCTGATTGGTCGCATATGGCTTCAGAAATGCTTGATATGCCGCTGAATAATCCAGATTATCTATATCTTTTAGCCGCAAATATTGGGGCTGTCATCATGCCGTGGATGATATTTTATCAGCAATCTGCAGTCGTGGATAAAGGATTACAAATTAAGCATATAAAAGCAAGCCGTTGGGATACAGCTATTGGCTCAGTTGTAACACAGTTAATTATGGCGGCTGTATTAGTCGCAGCAGCAGCGACATTATATAAGCACAATGATACTGCAGCTTTAAATACAGTTGGTCAAATTACGCATGCAATAACCCCATTTTTAGGTGAGAAGGTAGGTACTTTATTATTTTCATTAGGTATGGTTGGCGCAGCGCTAATTGCGGCAATTGTTGTTACCTTGACTGCTGCCTGGGGAATTGGTGAAATAACAGGATATAAACATACTCTGAAAAGTTCAGCAAAAGAAGCACCATGGTTTTATGTGTTATATAGCGTTGTGCTAATAGGCGGTGGCTTGTTAGTTGGTTCAAACATAAATTTGGTAAAAATTAGCGTGGCGGTCGAAGTGATGAATGCAATATCATTACCGATTGTGTTAGGGTTTTTATTCTTGTTGGCTCGTAAGGCATTACCTGATGAACATAAACTTAAAGGGCAATATGCTTTTTGGTCATTTATTATTTTAGGTATAACCGCACTATTTGGTTTTGTCGGTGGTTTGTGGGGAAGTTTTTAGCTTTTCGTATAACTCAAAACATTCAAACGGAATGGAATTGTTTATTCTATTTTTATCCGTTTCCTCTTGGATATGAAAAGTATTCCGCTTTACTTTATTTGGTTTATTTAATTCCAACCCCTTAAATGATAAGCTTAATACCAATTAATATTAAAATAACTCCACCTATTAGTTCGGCCTTATCTTCAAGCCAAGCCATTCCTTTTGAACCCACGAATACCCCAAGAAAGCTAACCAAAAGTGTGATTAATCCAATAATTAAACAAGAAAGATATGGGTTCAAATTAAATAACGTCAGTGTAAATCCCGCCGCCATCGCATCCAAACTGGTCGCTAAAGCAAGCAATAACATTGTTTTGTGCTTAGCGGCGTGATTCACTTCATCAGTTTTATGTGAAAGTGCTTCATAGATCATCTTGGCGCCAATAATTAGAAGTAATACAAACGCAATCCAATGTGTATATGCTTCTATCAAACTTGAGACGCTTTGCCCAATTAAATAACCAATTAATGGCATGATTGCCTGGGATAATCCAAAATAGATACCAGCTTTAACAGCAAGTTTTGTCGTATTTTTGGTGTACTTTGCACCAAGGCTAATCGACACAGCAAATGCATCCATACTTAATGCTAAAGCTAGAATTAATACACTAATCATTCCCTATTACCTGTTATTGTAGAATTATAAAGCTTGACTGGCTTTAAATATTCTATCCCTAACACCAGCCCATTCAACGTTCTCTGGGGGAAGCTCAATCAAAATAGCATCATATAAATTTTCATCAATAGACTGCCATGTGTCGTATAAGGTTTTAGCATAGTTGATAGGATTATTTGGCATTTGAAATACAGTGTGTTTTTCGGGTAATTGGTAATCGTTTATCAACATGCAGAAATACCGCTTGTTATCATTAAATTTCTTGCTTATGTCCATGTAGTTACTAAATGAATATAAAGGTAATTCTGGCTGATAATGCAATTTTAAATTACCTGGAACTTTTATGGTTGATTCACAGGTATGGCACGAAATTTTACTTACGGACTCTATTTCTTGACAGGTAATTAGCCCAGGTCTCAATAGTGTAATCAAATTTTTCTCAACTACAGATATTATGGTAGATTCAATCCCAACTGTGCATTTTCCACCATCAATAACAGGTAAGTCTGATCCAAAATTATTGATTACATGTTCTGACGTTGTAGGGCTTGTTTTACAAAATTTATTTGCTGAAGGAGCAACAAGTGGTTCTCCAACTTCTTGGATAAGTTTTAAGATATCAGGATGGCTTGGCATTCTAATAGCAATCGTTTTCTGACCAGCGGTAATATAATCACCAACTACATTCGTTTTGTTTAATACCAAAGTGAGCGGGCCAGGCCAGAAATGATCAATTAGCGTATACACATAATCTGGAATATCTAAAGTATATTTTTGCAGCCAATCTTTTGACCCAATATGTAATATTAATGGATGATCAAGAGGGCGGTTTTTGAGTTGATATATTTTTTTTACCGCTTCTTGGTCATTAAATTTTGCAGCTAAACCATAAACCGTTTCTGTGGGTACAGCAACAAGGCCGCCATTAATTATTATATCTGCTGCTTGCGTAACATTAACAATCATTCATTGGATGCATAAATCTGTCTCTTATACACATCTCCGAGCCCACGAGACAGGCAGAAATCTC
>CAJXRW010000064.1 GCA_913060525.1 uncultured Gammaproteobacteria bacterium | reverse complement strand
ATCTACACAGAGTAGATCGTCGGCAGCGTCAGATGTGTATAAGAGACAGCAACCATAGTGACCGCAGACAATAATATGCTTTACGCCTAAATATTCGACAGCATATTGAATAACGGAAAGACAATTTAAATCAGTATGCACCACCACATTAGCAATGTTACGGTGAACAAATATTTCTCCAGGCACTAAACCAACAACTTGGTTTGCTGGTACACGGCTATCAGAACAGCCTATCCATAAATATTCAGGTTTTTGTTGTTTTGATAGGGTGTCAAAAAAATCTGGTGAATATTTTTGAACATTCTCTGCCCAGGCTTTATTGCTGGCTAATAGTTTCGTTAACTTCATTTCATTACCTTTATTTCATCTATTTATTAGTAAATATATCGGAATAATAATTCTCATTCAATGTAGATAGTTTTTTTATACAACAGGCATAAAAAAGGCAGATAAATCTGCCTTGATCGAAATAGATTAAGCTGGAATAATTAATCCGCTTTTCTTCTTAAAAAGGTTGGGATATCTAAGTAGTCATTTTCATCCTGCGAAGATTTGTCTTTTGTTTCACTCTCATCTGAATTATCGCTGATAGGCGCTGGTCTTCTTAAGCCAGTAGCTGAACCAGGTTTTTTTATACCACCTAGTGGTGCTCTTTTTGCTTGAGAACTAACTCTGCTAGTCATCATCTTAGCGTCACCGATATTATCGCCTTCCAAGCCTGTCACAACAATGGTAACTCTTAGTTCTTCGCTCATTTCAGGGTCAATTACGGTACCAACAACAACGGTTGCTTCGTCAGAGGTAAAGCTCTTAATCACATCGCCGACATCTTCAAACTCACCGATAGACATATCCATGCCAGCGGTAATGTTAACAAGCACGCCTTTGGCGCCTGCCAAGTTAATATTTTCAAGTAATGGACTGGCTACCGCTGCTTCAGCCGCTTCTTTCGCTCTTTCTTCACCAGTGGCTGATGCTGTACCCATCATGGCAACGCCCATGCCAGACATAACAGTACGAACATCTGCAAAGTCAACGTTGATTAAACCAGGACGTGTAATCAATTCAGAAATGCCTTGAACAGCACCTTGTAATACACTATTAGCTGCCTTGAATGCATCTAATAAACTAATATTTTTACCTAAAACGCTTAATAATTTCTCATTTGGAATGGTGATTAATGAATCAACATATTGTGATAGCTCACCAATTCCATATTCAGCTAATTGCATTCTGCGACGACCTTCAAAAGGAAAGGGCTTAGTCACTACTGCAACTGTTAAAATACCCATGTCCTGTGCAATTTCAGCGATAACAGGTGCAGCACCCGTTCCAGTACCACCGCCCATGCCTGCTGTAATAAATACCATATCAGCGCCAGTTAGTGCTTCTTGAATGCGCATTCTATCTTCTTGTGCGGCACGTTTACCCATTTCTGGGTCTGCACCTGCACCTAAACCTTTAGTAACTTCATTACCAATTTGTATTGAAACTCTGGCAGAAGAGTTTCTTAAAGCTTGTGCATCCGTATTGGCACAAATAAATTCAACACCTTCTATGGTGTTTTCAAGCATGTGTTCAACGGCATTACTACCGCCACCACCAACGCCGATTACTTTTATGACAGCGTTGTCTGCTAATGATTCAGCTACGTCAAACATGACTTACTCCTTTAGATATGATTAAAAATGTTTTCCAAACCAATTTTTCATGCGTTTCCACACACCCTCTGAACTTCCATCTTCTGTTACTTCGAATGATAGAGGGTCTTTTTGTTGCATATGTGAATAATGTAAAAGACCAACACCTGTTGCGTGCATCGGGTTATCTAATACATCATTCAATCCAGTCACATGGGTTGGGCTACCTAATCTGACAGGGACTCTAAATACTTCCTCAGCTAGAGGGATAATGCCTTTCATTTTTGAGGCGCCACCTGTTAGCACGATACCTGCGCCTAGCGCATCTAATAAATTCTTTTTACTTAAATCTTTGCTGATCATATTCAGTAATTCTTCACAGCGCGCTTCAACGACACCCGATAAGGTTTGAACTGGCAGTCTTCTAGGTGGTCTGCCAGCTGTTGATGGAATTTCTATTGCATCATCCGCTTTTACCAGGCTGCTCATGGCGCAACCATGTTCTATTTTAATGGCTTCAGCCGCATCTGTCGGAACACGTAACGCATGGGCAATATCACTGGTGACTTGGCTGCCAGCAACTGGGATAACAGAGGTATGGCAGATTGCACCATCACAAAAAACTGCAATATCCGTAGTACCACCACCAATATCAACAATACAAACACCAAGTTCTTTCTCATCATCGGTTAATACGGCATAACTTGACGCCAATTGCTCAAGCACCATGTCCGATACTTCAAGACCACAACGGTTAACACATTTAACAATATTTTGAACAGCGCTAATAGAACCAGTAACTAAATGGACATTGGCTTCAAGACGCACGCCTGCCATGCCGATGGGTTCCTTAATACCTTCTTGGTTATCAATTAAGAAATCTTGCGGTAAAATATGAATAATTTTTTGGTCAGATGGCAAAGCCACCGCTTTTGCAGCTTCAATCACTCTTTCAACATCGGCTGCTACAACTTCTTGATTGCGAATTGCAACAATACCGTTAGAGTCAAAGCTGTGAATATGGCTGCCTGCAATACCAACACACACGGAATCAAGTTGACAATCTGCCATATGTTCGGCTGTTTCGACTGCTTTTTGAATTGCCTTAACAGTAGAATCAATATTGACAATAACGCCTTTTTTCAGACCCCTGGAGGGCTGAGAACCTATGCCAATAACATTGATTTTGTCATTTTCAGTTACTTCTGCAACAAGCGCGACAACTTTGGATGTACCAATATCCAACGCTGACAATAGTTTTCTTTCAGGTGCCTGACTCATCTTATATTTGCCTCTTTACTCATCACGCATGGTTTTGAGAATAAAAAAAATAATTTCTCAAATAATCTATTCATTTAATAGACACTTTCGTTAAATTTAGCACAAAATTATATTTCTTGATGTGAATGTTTAAAAATTTAAGCATTTTTTTTCCATTTTACTGCAAAAGCTTTTGGATACCTGGCATCAAAGTATATTAATGACTCATTAGGGTGCTTTTCAGCTAGTTCTGGGTAGTAGGTAATAAATCTATTCAATCGTTCATTAATATCACGCCTGCCGAGTTTGATTGTTATGTTGTTGCTTAAAACGATCTGCCATTGATTCCCCAGATATTCCAGTTTGTTTATTTGATATTGTTCACCCAGCTCGGACTGAAAAACTTGATACTCTTTAATGATTATTTTTGCATTATGTTTTAAACCAACAAACTTTGGGAGGTCATCACTCTGGATTTTTTCTTGTGGTTTGAATACATCACCAGAAGGTGTGACAATTTGAGAATCATTCCATATTGCAAATGCAGCTTGTGGTGTAAGCTTGATTGTAACTGCATCGGGCCAGGATTTTTTAACGGTAACCGAATTTATACCAGGTAGGTTGGATAATCTTTCTTGCAGCGCTGAAACATCGGTATTAAAAAAGCCGTTATTAATGTAAGGTAGAATAATTTCCTGTAATTTTTTAGGTGGAATATAGCGGTAATCACCCGTTACTTTAATGTCGGTAATGGGAAATTGTTTAGGCTTATGGGCATATTCCCAGGCACCCCATAACAGGATAACTACAAAAAATAGAATGCCTAACTTGATATATGCTCTAATCGACATAACTATCTTCTCGAGGTCTCCAAAATGTTGCTCACAAGCTGATCAAAATTCCAACCATACTGTTTTGCTGCTTTAGGCACCAGGCTATGACTGGTCATGCCAGGAACAGTATTGATCTCAAGTATGTAGAACTTTTCATTATCCAGTATAAAATCAACACGCCCCCAGCCATGACAACCAATTAAATTGAAAGCCTCTAATGCCGTCTGTTTTATTTTATCTAAGATGTTTTGCGGGATATCAGTGGGGAAGGTGTATTCGGTATCATCAGAGATATACTTTGCCTGGTAATCATAAAATCCTGTTGGTGAGTTTATCCAAATAACGGGTAATGCTTTATTGTTGACAATGGAAACAGTTAGCTCTTTTCCCTTTATCCATTCTTCAGCCATGACTTGACCATATTTTTTAGCGTCAAGATATGCACTTTCAACTTCGTTCGAATTATTGACTTTATGTACCCCAATACTTGATCCATCTGCTTCGGGTTTGATGGCGATGGGGAATTTTAAGTCTCTCGTGTCAGTGCTGTTTTCCATGAAATGTGCCTGGGCGGTTAGTAAATTAGCATCTTTCCAGATGGCTTTGCATTTTAACTTATGCATGCCTGTTTCAGAGCTATTTGCATTTGAACCCGTATAGGGGATACCCATCTCATCAAGAAGTTTTTGTACTTGCCCGCCTTCACCATACAATCCATGAAACATGATCACGCAGCGGTCAATTTTTTGCTGCAATAATTTGGCTTTTAATACATCACCTTCAGCATCAATGCCTACAACATTGTAGTTTTGACGAATCAATGAATCTAAAACAGCGTTGCCAGATTGTAGGGAAACATCACGTTCGGCTGAAGTACCGCCAAATAAAACAGCTATTTTTTCATTATTCATATATCGGAATATTTTTGTAATAAATTAAAGTATAGATCAGATTTTGGTGCATCACCAACCCGATTAGGCAAATGCTGATAATAGACTGATTTAATGACAATGATATATTTTATAGGGCAATTCAGTATAAAGAACCACTTACTGTTTCGCATAGTCTTGTACTATACTTTTTTTTGTACTGAACTTGATCGAATGCGCATCTATTAATGGCGCTTTTTTGGGAGTAATGAGTGAAAAAAACCAAATATGATGTTGTATCACGGACTTTGCACTGGGTTATTGCAATTGGTATTTTTACCTTGATTGGGTTGGGGATTTCGTTTGGGTATATCACTGATTCAGAACAGTTGGATAAATTAATCTATTTCCACAAGTCTATTGCGTTAACTATTTTTTTCCTGATGGTAATACGTTTATTTTGGCGCTGGAAATATATGTACATTCCTGAATATAAACCGAATATTTCCAATTTTCATAAAACAATTGGACATATCGCGCATACACTGATTTATTTAGGTGTATTTATTATGATTCTCTCTGGCTGGATTGGTTCTTCAGTGCTTGGATATCCTGTTCCATTCTGGTTTGTAAACCTAACCTTACCATTACCGATAAATCCAGATTTTGGCTTATTTTTATTTGATGTACACACCGTCACTGTTTGGATATTAGGTGGCATTATCGCTTTACATATTTTAGGGGTGGTTTATCACGCAGTTAAAAAAGAAAAAGTGCTGCAAAGGATGTTGTAGCTGTATAAAATCAATCTCTCCCAAAAAAATGTGGGTGGGTCATGATGCTCGTACATCAACGTGTTCCAAAAAAGAAGTTTTAAACACGGCTTATGTGTGCTTTTAATGCGTACAATTGTAATCGGACAAATTATAATGTACAATTTAAACATGTACAGAAAAGATGGAGTCTGTCAATGCCTCAAATACCAGTAGAAACCAATGATCGAATGTCATTGCGTATAGCATCAAATGAAAAAGCATTGTTGATGCGCGCAGCTGCTTTGCAACATACTAACTTAACAGAGTTTGTAATTCGAAATGTTGTATCAGTAGCGCAAAAAGTTATTGAAGAGAGCGAGCATATATCGCTGTCTGAAAACGACAGCCTGCGTGTTTTAGACCTTTTAGATAACCCACCTACCCCTAATAAAAAACTGATGGCAGCAGCATTTGCTTTGCCAAAGCAATCATGAGTTTACCAATTTGGCATGAAGCGCCTATTAATAAGTTTCATGATCGTACTGACTTTGATTGCGGAAGTGACAAGCTAAATGAATTTCTACATCGTCATGCAAGACAAAGCCATGATAAAGGTGGGTCGAAAACTTATCTTGCAGTTGATAGCGAAACCCAAAAAATTCTGGGGTTTTATAGCTTAAGCCCAGCTTCTATTATGTATGAACGCACACCTGACGTAATTAAGCATGGTTTAGCACGATATGAAGTGCCTGTGTTTCGTCTTGGTCGTTTGGCTATTGATGTTTCTGTTCAAGGGAAGGGGCTTGGTGGGCAATTATTGCTTACAGCAGGAAAGCGCTGTCTTATAGTTGCCACTCAAGCAGGCGGTGTAGCACTTTTAATTGATGCTAAGGATGAACATGCAGCAAAGTGGTATGCGAGTTTTGGTGCAATACCCTTATTAGATGAGCCGCTATCATTATTGTTACCATTCAAAACAATCCATGCAGCATTAGAAGCCGCTGGAAAACTGTAACTCTAAAATGGATGATCTTGTCCTTTCTTTTTTTCACTACTTCACCAAGCAGTATCGCTACTGAAACAGAAGTATTACAAACGCTCTGATTTTGATAGTTTGAGTCGTTTTAACCTAGCCGCATTTAACACGACTGTAACAGATGAAAGCGCCATGGCTGCCGAGGCAAAAATGGGGCTAAGTAATAATCCAAAAAATGGGTATAATAGCCCAGCAGCAATGGGTATGCCGATAATATTATAAATAAACGCACCAAACAGGTTTTGTTTAATGTTACGCATAATGGATTTTGAAAGAGAAATGGCATTATTCACGCCAACTAGCGAATGATTAACCATGGTGACATCTGCGCTTTCTATCGCTATATCAGTTCCTCCGCCCATAGCAAATCCAATATTTGCTTGAGTTAAAGCAGGGGCGTCATTTATGCCATCGCCTACCATGCCAACCTTATGACCTTTGTTTTGTAACTTGGCGACATAATTTGATTTATCTTCAGGCAGAACTTCAGCATAAACGGTATCAATTCCGACTTCTTTGGCAATGACATTAGCCGTTTTTTCATTATCACCTGTAATCATTGCTGTCACAATGCCCATATCTTGTAGTGCTTTAATGGCCGCTTTCGAGTCAGATTTTATAGGATCTTTTATTGCAATTAAACCAGCAAACTGGTTATCCATTCCAATCATGACAGGTGTTTCGCCATTGTTGGCTGCTTCGTCAATAAGTGACTGATATGGTGTTAAATCCACATTTTGTTTTTTAAAAAGTTTAGCATTTCCAATAAAAATTTGATGATCTTGACTTGTGGCAATAACGCCTTGTCCTGTGATGGATTCAAAGTTGTCAACATCAGCTTTATTTATACCTAAATTTTTAAAGTGTTCAACAATAGACGCTGCAAGTGGATGCTCGGATTCTTTTTCAATGGCATACACAATTTCATTAAGTGTTGACTCATTAATAGGCAGATTTGAAACATATTCAATTTTAGTAACTTTGGGTTTGCCTTCGGTGATAGTGCCCGTCTTGTCTAACACAATATGGGTTAATTCACTGGCTGACTGAATCGCTTCTCCATTGCGGATTAAAACTCCATATTCCGCAGACTTACCGCTACCAATCATAATCGCCATTGGCGTACCAAGGCCTAAGGCGCACGGGCAGGCAATTACCAACACGGCAATCGAGGCAGAAATCGCATGGGGAATACTGAAAAAAGACCAGACAATAAAAGTAGTAATGGCAATACAAACGACAATGGGTACAAATACAGCGGTAATTTTATCAACCAGTTTGCCAATAGCAGGTTTTGAAGATTGTGCTGATTTAACCAGTTTAATGATTTTAGAAAGCGTAGAATCACTCGATTTGCTGGTGACGCTGATGGTGATACTACCTGTTTGATTAATTGTACCTGCATAGACACTATCACCAACATTTTTTTGAACGGCAAGTGGTTCGCCTGTTAACATGGATTCATCCGT
This sequence comes from uncultured Gammaproteobacteria bacterium, assembly GCA_913060525.1. GTDB lineage: Bacteria > Pseudomonadota > Gammaproteobacteria > Francisellales > Francisellaceae > CAJXRW01. Next base: position 1,438 of record CAJXRW010000064.1, on the reverse strand, counting down.
AGCCGTTTTGCCTTTTTCAATTTGCCCATCAATTGGAATTTTTTCTCCAGGTAAAATTTTGACATTATCACCAATAACCAGCATATCGACAGGGATTTGAATTTCTTGATTATTTTTGATGACGGTTGCTGTTTTCGCTTGCATGCCAATTAATTTTTGGATGGCTTGAGAAGTATTGCCTTTTGCCTTTGTTTCAAGGGCGTGACCAAAATTTATAAAGGCGAGAATTAAGACAGAAGAATCCAAAAAAATATGCAGCATGCTTGACGGCAGAAGACCAGGAATAATAATCACCACAGCAGAATATACCCATGCTGCGCCTGTACCTAATGCAACCAGAGAATCCATATTGGAGGATTTATTTTTGAGTTGTTTCCAAGCACCTTTGTAATATTTACCACCACAGTAATACATGGTTGCAAAGGTAATCATTAACATGACAATCCAAAATGGCTGAGCTGGGATGCCAAATAATCCAGTATGACCTGTGGAAATATTGGGGAAGACATGCCATTTTGAAAGTAGCATTTCAGGTACGAAAATAAACAGACCAACAATGGCAGCAATAGCAGATTGAATAAAACTTTTTTTAACTTCACTTGCGGTGTTGTGCTTGGTTTTTTCTATCAGCGTTTCTTCATCATCAGTAACAAGCGTGGCTGGATAACCGATATCATTTAACCCAGCAATAATGTCGGCTAAATGTAGATTACCAGAGATAAGTGCTGTCTTTTCAACGAGATTGACCTGAGCCTTTTCAACACCAGAGTGAGATAAGATGCTTTTTTCAATTTTAGAGACACAGCTAGAACAGGTCATATTTTCGATGCTAAGTGTTACTTGTTGTGATTCTGAATCGTTATTTTGCGAGATTAATGTGGCAGGGTATCCAACCTTATCAAAAGCAGATAATATTTTTTTGATATTGACCTGTCCTGTTACCGATACCGTTTTATCGACTAAGTTGACTTGAATTTCCTGAACATCTTCCAGTTGGCTAATGGCTTTTTCTATCTTCGAGACACAGCTAGAGCAGGTCATGTCTTTCACACTGAAAGTTGTTTGTTTTATAGATTGATTGTTTTGAGTATGAGGTTCTTTTGCTGCAACATTTAATTTTTTTGACGGTGTTTCAGAATTTTTATTTTCTGTTTGGTTATCCAAGCTTTGAGTGAATGCATAGTTATTATCTTGGAGTTTTTTTTCGATACAGACATCATGACCACCTGTAATAGAAACCAGTTTTGTTGTTAGATCAACTTCTACATTTTGGACGTGATTAACTTCTAGTAGAAGATTGGTGATTTTTTTGACACATCCTTGACAAGTTAGATTGTCAACCTTGTATTGGTGGAAGTCCATGCGGTCTCCTGCTTGTATGAATATAGGCTCTGTCTCTTATACACATCTGACGCTGCCGACGATCTACTCTGTGTAG
>CAJXRW010000063.1 GCA_913060525.1 uncultured Gammaproteobacteria bacterium | reverse complement strand
CACAGAGTAGATCGTCGACAGCGTCAGATGTGTATAAGAGACAGCCTTGATAAAATAAGAATAGCTGAGCGTTGAACTTTATACAGATGTATATTCGCACCTTAAAATGCAACATTGCATCTTATTCATATAGGTATGATTAAAATTGAGAACAAAAGTAATGCTGGAGTACTAACTTGATACTCTACCAATTTATGTTATTGGTTCTGGCTTATGAAAATAAAAACCTTGTAAATTCAAGTCATAACCTATCTCTTCTAACCAATTTAATTGTTCGGCAGTTTCTACGCCTTCAATAATCATATTTATTCCCAAAATGTCTACCAATGATATGGTCCCTAACATTAAGGATTTATTTTTAGGACTAGATATTGATTGTATAAAACTTTTATCAAACTTAAGGTAATCAACAGAAAGATTTGCCAAATTGCTTAATGAACTATAACCCGTGCCAAAATCATCTAGTGAAATTTTATATCCTAATTGTTTCAATTCATCTAAATTTGCTGAGATTTCTTGATACTGGTTAATGATAATATATTCCGTAATTTCAAAAACAATTCTCTGTGGAGATACCCCATATTGAAGCTGAAATTGTTTAATATTATCAATGAAGTCAGAGGATGATAAGGTCAAAACTGAAACATTGATTGCATAATAACGCATATTGTCATTGTTGCTTCTGGACATGGTTTTAAACACCTCTTCAACAACCCAGCGATCTATTGCTTTAATTTGACCACTTTCTTCCGCAACTGTAATGAAGTCATCAGGTTGCACATCACCCAAGGTATCATCATGCCAACGAATGAGCACTTCGCTCCCGACAATCTCTTTTGTCTTTATGTTTAATATATTCTGAGCTACTAATGTGAATTTATTTTCAGCTAAGGCGATTTGTATTTTTTTCTCTATAGTTAACCTACGCTTTATGTTTTCAAACATTGAGTTATCATAGATACAAAGTTTAGTTTTATCTTTTCGTGAATAATTTAAAGCCAACTTGGCAGATATAATTAACTCATCAACAGTTTCCACATGTTCGGGGTAAACAACGGCACAAACTTTTACACTAATCCGAATTTTTCGATGTTCGATATCTAATCTTCCAGAAGACACTTCTTTTATTTTGGAATACAACAACTTTAATTCGTTCTCTATTGACTCTAACGGTGTCGTCAATATGACAAACTCATCCCCTTCTACACGATAAATGTGTTTAATTGGCAAAGAACTATCCTTTGATAGTTTCAATAATTTTTTAGCATATTGGCTTATTATTTTGTCACCAGCTTGATAGCCATATCTTTCATTAATTTTTCCAAACCCATTAATGTCAACACATACCATAGCAATATTCGAGCCAGGCGGTAAATCTAAAGCAAATTCATTAAAGTCCTCAACAAAAGCACGTCTATTTCTTAAACCAGTTAAATAATCTGAACTGGCAATTACTTCAAGCTTATTAGTCTGTGCAGTTAAGCACCTGGAATGTCTTATTAACTTTAAGGCATATAAACTCATTAACCGTTTATACATAATAATAATACTGAGAACGATCATTGAGCTGAGAGAAATATTACTAATTGCCAGCAACCAGGCAATATACGAACCAGCATACTCGGCACTGTCGATTGGAACAAAAGATAAAATATCAGCCACATGCAATATGGCAAGAAAAATAATTAGAAGCAAGACCACTACCGCAGTGACAATTGCTTGCCGAACTGAAAAAACGGTTGCCACAAAAACAATGACCACAATGGCATAGATTATGCCTAAATCGACAAACCCATAGAATATTATGGAATAACAAACCGTATACAAACCAGCAACAACAAGCGCATAGGCTTTAAAATTAAACGAAAGTCGTCGTTTAAATATACATAAGGTTACCAAAAAGCATCCGTTTACAATTTCAAAAATAAAGGTTGGATGTAACCCAAATTCAAAATACCGCAAAGATGATATCAGTATAATAACTGGAAAAAATATCCCAGCTAATAAAACCAATCGATCAGTTAGTTTATGAACTGACTTCTGTAGTGCTTTGTTATATTGCATATAATATCTTCTATGTTAAAACCATGTATTATGTGAAAGTAACATCACTTGATATATCCATAAGAATTTAAGCGGTATTAAGTATATATTTCAACCACACAGCCTGATTTTAGTTAATCTGCAACGAAGAAAATAATGTTAAATTCATATACCACTGAACAAAAAAACATACATATTTGTTTATATGAATGCATTATCACTATACTTAAACACCATTGGTAGTGATTTTCTATAAACCTATATGCGAAACCCAAATATACAAAATTTAATTATTTTTTGCCTGGTTGCTAAACACAAATCAACCAACCTGGTTGCTAAACTGTTAAATATGGATGTGAGTACCATTACCAGAAATATAAAAAATTTAGAAGAAAGTTTAGAGCTAACGCTAATGAATAGATCAAAACATTTTACGGACTTAACTGAAGAAGGCAAAAAATTATATAAAAAATATCAACTCAGCATTTCATATTATGAGGATCTCTTATTAAGCACTAAAGAGATTTACAAAGAGTATGTAGTGAATAAAGAAATAAAATTATTACTGCCCATGCTCGGATCAGAAGTATTGTTAACTGTGCCATTTATTGATCTATTAAACGAAACTTTTCTGGAACATAACTTCTTTTTTGATAGTATCTCTGCTGGAGATATCACCCATTTTCCACATGTAGCCATACAGAAAATTATGAACGCCGACATCATGTTTATTCCGAAGAAACTAGCGACAGAATTAACAGAAGACTTTATCGCCGTGCTTCATTTTAAAGACCCTCACTATCTCTGTGGATCACCCGCTTATCTATCAAAACACAATATTACAGAAAAGAATTTTAAAAAACACATTATGTGTAAAGTAAGTGAACCATTTGAAAAGAATAGTTTTGCATTTATGAATAAATATGATGTCAGAACTACCGTTGACAATAGTCATAAACTTTTAACCTTATTACAACAAGGTTATGGTATTTCCCCCATACCAATTGTTCCAGGCAGGTCACTATTGGAAAGTGGAAAATTAAAGATTCTGCTCCCTCAAATATCTGGTGATAAAGATTGGCTCCTAGCTCGAAAATTACATAAGTCAAAAATACTAAATGACAAACTCATAGCCGTGTCCGAAGTTATAAAAAAATATGTGCTTGATTTATTTACCCAGACACAAACTATCATTGATAAAGTGAAGTGACCCTGATGCAGTCCCACTTTAGGAACTGTCCTTAGCTTAATTACATTTTGATTAGCCAGAAGGTTAAGGCTGTATGAGCAGGTCTTGAATATCGCCATTTCGGGTTGTTATTAGGGTGCAGGTGTAATAATTACAAATATAAGCTCTTTCGCCTTGAGATCGAATAATAACCCCTATTTTATTTTTCCTGTTTTCTAATACGATGACATTTGAAGAAGTAGCATTTATGTCTAAAGCTTGTCTCAATAAGGCTAATTCTTTAGATTTATTTTTTTGCGGTGCAATCATTTTATTCACAGCCTCAACAAGTGTTTCGGATTGAGATAATTTTTCAAAATTTTTGGCTTCACTTTTTGAAATTTCAAAGATGACATATAAATGATTTTTATAGATTAAAGCTAAACCGCCATTAGCAGTAAACTCAATAGAATCTATTTTATCTGAATTAATTGTATAGTTACCGTCATTCATTAAAACAAAAGGTATATCTTTGCTAAATGCACTTGAAAAACATAACCCAATAATAATACTGATTAGTAGCTTATTCATAATATCCTCAAACTTAACGGACTGTTGCTAAAAACAAGTCAGTTTTATAGTTGTCTGCCGCTTTTATAACACAGGCTTTACTAATTTTACCCTCATTCATGCCAGCTATGATTTTACCTGCATTACTCGCAATCCAAAATACCCCAGGTTTACCCATTGGTGGTGATGGTATATAGCTCATGGCTCTGGAACATACTCTAATTTGTTTAATCATTTCATAAATAATATTTATAACTTTATTGTTTATTTGATCATCTTTAATAAAAAAACTTAAGCCAGCATAGTGATACATTTTTTTAATAAGCTCAACTGCTTTCATTTTTTCTGTATATGAGTCCAAAATAATTCCAGATACAATAGTTTTGCTAGAAGTATATCAAATAAATTAGCTTCATAATTTTTTTGATATTTGTCTGCATGTTTTTATCGTAAAAAATACGATAAACTTACCTGATTATCCATAAAGCTCAGGTAATGATTTAACCTTGGATTTGATGCTCAGGAATTAGACAGTTACCTGCTTAGGAACTGGAATTAAATATGGAATATGCGCAAAATAACAATCGAATCTGTTATAACTGTATTGTTTGACCCAATTGACTACTTTTTTCTGCAAACACGATTAACTTTATAACTTGTAAAGCACTTTCAGCGGTAACTAACACGTTATCTTTCCCTAGAATTGCGTTGATTAAGCCTTGATAAAAACTTGAATAATTTCCCACTTCTGTTCTAATCACTTCTTCATCTAAATCCGAACAAAATATTCCAAACTGTGCTCCATTTTCAATCCCATAACCAGAATTATTAGGCGTCATGCCCTCACGAAGCTGACCTTCTTGTGGATCAAGTCCATATTTAATATATGAGCCTTTAGTGCCATCAACTCTAAAGCGTCTATTTTCTCCTGCTGATAACATACTGGCATGTAAAATCACTTCTAAATTTTTATAGTGAAATTGAATATGAAAATAGTCGGCAATTTTAGAGTTATCACGTAGCGGCAGACACCTGGCTGTTAATGCTTGGGGCATACCAAATAAACATATTGCCTGATCAATTAAATGCGAGCCTAAATCATATAGAATCCCAGCGCCTGGCCCTGGTAGTTCACGCCACCTATCTCTAACCTCTGGTCTAAAGCGATCAAAATGTGACTCGAATGTTCTAATCTCTCCAAATTTTCCAGAATCAATTAACTCCTTGACGGTCAAAAAATCCCCATCCCAACGACGATTATGGAATACGGATAAGATCAAGTTCTTAGCGTTAGCTAGATTAATGAGTTTTTCAGCTTCTTCAATGGTATTCGTCATTGGCTTTTCTAAAACTACATGTTTACCCTTTTCTAAGGCCAACTTTGCCAATGAGTAGTGCACTTCGTTTGGTGCTGTTATCACAACCAATTCAATATTTTTATCTTTAATCAACTCTTCGGCAGTCAAGTAATGCGAAACATTATCAGGATGTGCCTTCAGCATTTCATATTTTTTAGACGTGCTGATAGCAACCAGCTCCATCTCTTTTGAATTAATAATAAACGGAATATGAAAGACTGTAGCGGACAAACCAAAACCAACAACACCAACTTTTATCATTAACCTTCCAGCCCAAAATATCGCTAATAATAAGCTTAGTGTATTTTATGCTACAACTAAATAATTAAGATTTTATTTTGAAACTAGTTAATATCACAATGGCAAAAGCAACCGTTAGTATCCAGGCAATATTTACATTTAGCCCCAAAAAATTAATGTGGGCGGGTAAAATCGCATAAATAAAGGTAAAAATAACAATCATAATTAACAGCAATAGAATCAGGCCGTATACAAACGCCAGGGCATATTTTCTGAGTTTAAAAAATAATAAAACAATTGCGACTGTCACAAATAAATATACAACTAAAGCACTTAGCACTGCCATAATGACAAAATTTTGACTTAAATCATTCGAAAGACAACATATTAATGCAATTGCCAAAGGCACAAACAAACAACTTACCTTTGATAAAAAACCCGAGTTATTTTTAAATATTTTAATTCGATAACTATTTCCCAATAAATGAAGTTGCTGTGAGTAACCGATGGTTAAACCGTTAAAACTAGCCAACAAACCAAATAATCCTAGTAATAAAATAACATTGGAAACTAACGGAAAATTTAAATTCGTTATAAGGTATGGCAATGGATCAGTCGATAACAATTCATCCATATTGCTAGCAAAACAAATAAAGAAAAATACCGTTAATAGTGCTAATACAGCTAAAATAACTAAACCAATTGCAATACCAATAAAACCATCTCGTTTAGGTTTTTTCATTGCATGAACTAAAGTAATACCCCCTTCAATCCCCAAAAAAAGCCATATTGCAAATGGAATAGCATAGGCAACACCTTTAAGTTCAACTGGTTGGCTAAATGGGTCTATCGGCTTTACGTCCCCGCCAAAATAAACGGTGACAATAACAATATAAAAGATACAAATGCCTAATATCGCCAAAATCGTCGCAATGGTTTCATATTTGGCAATATGATTTAAAGAACCGATGTTAGCAAATAATACAATCGCAAAACCAATCAATACTGCAATGGGGTAGTTAATAAACGGAATAAGCTCATTCAAATAAATTGCAAAAGATATGGCAATCGCTGGTGTACCAAGCCAATATTCAAAAACACATGCCCAGCCACATAAATACCCAAGCTTTTTGCCCAAAACCACACTAACCAGATCAGGCAAGGACTTATCTTTGTCTATATAATGGTTAACCAAATAACCACAACTAAACATAAAAAAACTGAAAAAGATAACTAAAATAATTACAGCAATAAAATAGGATGATGGTGTGGCTTGTTCAAACCCACCATTCCAGCCAAAGTACTGACCAGATATCACCATACCAACCATGACAAAAACAAATTTAAAAATACTGATGCGGTTCTTATGTAATTCCACGTATTAATTTACTCAACAGTTTTGGTAATAGTCAGTATAGGCGTCTTTGTCAGGATTTCACTTACTAACACAATCCTTAAAATATGTTTACATTACCCATGCTAGCTTACACGTAAAACGAAATTTGCTAACGGATATATTCCCATTCATCAAACATCGCTGCTTGCCCTATATACTGGTTTAAGTGATCATACACATTCCAAACTAACGCATTTTTAATATAAAATCGCTTACCAGATTTTGCGATTCGGACACCTGTATAGTTTGAGATATACCCATTACGTGAAACTTCATCTAATAACTTTTGACGTGCTTGTTGATTAATTGGTTCTGCGGAAAACTTTGAAGGCAAACAAGTAAATTCCTCCCACGTCATTTCAAATAGTTTTTGTGCGCCTTTATTCGCATAATTAAATACTGGGTCAGATTGATTATCATGTGAAAGCAAAATAGTGGATGATTCATATATCTTTTTTGCGGCAGATTCACAATTAACACTCTCAACTATAAGATTTTTATTCACTACTTTTTTCAAGCTTTGATCAAGTAATTTTAGGTGATTTAAAAAGTACTGATTATCATGTTGAGGCTGATTCATATAAAAACTCCAAATTTACACAAACCATAATACAACGGATTCTAATCCAAATTAAGGTATATTCTTGCGAAGCGTATATTTCCCTTCTATAACTCTATTAAGAATGTTTTCAAATAAGTGATTATAAAAATGAAAAATTTATTAAACCCTTTAATATTGGCATCCTTCACTTTCACAACGCTATTTATCACTGGTTGTATGCCAAAGGATACAAAACCACCACAGCCAATGGAAACCTATAAAACCGAGGTAAGTCAGCCTGTTGCTTACCACTGCCCAACCATAGAAGAAGTTAAGTATGAAGGTGATGGATTTTTAGGTGCTAAAACTTATTATAACGATGTTTATATGAGGTGGAGTGGTTCTATTCCAGACATGGATTATCCAAAAATTAAAGAATTTATTGGTGTTGAGATGATCTGCAACAAAGCACAAGACTGTCAAGTAAGCTGCTTGTATAATTTGATTAATTCACAGGGAACTGTTTTTTTATGGGCAGCAAATGAATATAACGAAGGTTTTATTGCCCTCTCCCAACCTGGCGGTATTTGGAAAAATGGTGCTTGTAAAAATAAAGATGTAAATGAGTGTGCGTTTTACTTAAATCCAAGATAATAGATTAGCCATAAATTAATTTTTCAAATAATCACAATGCGACTTATTGTGAATATCATTAAGAGATTTTTGGCTAAAATACATTTTTTTGAAATTGGAAAAGTTGATGCCTGTGACTTCACTATTTTTGCCTTTCTGTCCAATAACAATATTACCCTGCTGTTCTGCATAAGAATTATAATAGATGACCACTACCTTTAACTGATTATTATTTTTATAAAAAATAAATCGAACTGTCGCCCCAAAATAGGGATACTTTTCAATTGGAATCCCAGACTCTTTATAAGCATCAAGATTATTGTTGATTAGATAAGACAAGGTATTAAAAGTAGTCGTATCATGCCCTGAATACAACGTAAACTTATTTGGCAGTTTACCCGATGATTGTTCAATAACTTCAGCATTATGTATTATTTCACTGATCAGGTTTGAACCAGCATTATAAGCATTATACTGATATGAATTTAAATATTTCGTAAAACCATAATCTTGATGATATGGATAGGCAATGACATCACGCGTATATATCCAACCAAAGTATTCGTTAATTTTATTAATATCACTTTTTGATAAACCCATAATTGTTTGTACATTACAGTCATGATTTAAATCTGAACAATAATTTTCTAACGTCATCACATTATCAGCCAAACGAATAATATTCATTAAACATGTATAAGCCTGTTCAGAAGATATCTCTTTAGATTTCAGGCAATTATTTTCATAATCAGGATCAACGACAGTAAAAAAGTTCGGGTTAATTCCATACCATTTTTTATAATTATTGTATGCCTCATTTTCCCAAAACAGCTTCCAGCCATTCGCTTTTTTATATTCGTTATCAGGCATTATATTTCTTTGAAGTAATAAATTATCATCATCGTGTGCTTCACTATAAAAATGTAATTCTGGCTGCTGAGGTGAACCAAACAATTCATTTGGAAATAAACCACTTAAATAAGACAACGCACTCATAATGGTTCTATTTACCCCAGTTGTGCGTACACAAAAGCTATCTTCAGAATACTTTTCGGGTAACACAGATTTCAATTGTTTTTGGGACCTACTTCCAAGAATACGAATTTGTAAAAAACCATTCATGGTTAATTGACCTTTAGGAATATTTATTTCATTCCATAAAGCTGGATATTTAATATTGGGAATCTCAACAATGGGCGTTCTAGCGCCATGTCGAATAACATCGGCAGTATATATAATCTCAGCGCCATCAGGTAACTGAATTGAGGAATTATCAATCACAGAACTACCAAATGCCATTGTAGATATCAATAAAGAAGTAACAAGACAGTGACGTAATGAAATCATAATCTGTCTCTTATACACATCTGACGCTGCCGACGATCTACTCTGTGT
>CAJXRW010000062.1 GCA_913060525.1 uncultured Gammaproteobacteria bacterium | reverse complement strand
GAGATTTCTGCCTGTCTCGTGGGCTCGGAGATGTGTATAAGAGACAGGGATGAGGTTGTTGATTTATCTTTTGCCTGATGCATTGCCTGAGCTGATGCTGTTGCAAATATTAACGGCAACCCAAGGTAAACTAGAGCCAAAGGGATAAAAAAATAATACATGTTGGGCATTGAAATCTGATTAAGCAGAACAAGCAATATGGCTCCCAGTGAAGATATAAAGGCGCCTAACTTAATTAGTTGTCTTGATGTAAATTGATTTCCTAATTTAGCAGTCAATATATTTCCACAAAAATAAAAGACCATCACAACCAAAAAAATAATGGAAAAATCTGCTGGAGAAAGGCCAAAGCTTTCTGCTGCTATTATGGAAGCAGTTGCAGAAACAGTATAAATAATGGCTGTAGAAACACCCCATAACCCTGTATACACATATATATTACGGTTTGCAAATGCCTTGTAATATTGAGCTGATATACCTTTAATACTTAGCTTAGTACGATTGGATTTATGATGTGTTTCTGGCAACGATTTGACTAAAACCAAAGCAAATAAGTTAAAAATTGTTAGGAATACGAAGCAACTTTTCCAGCTAATATAGCTTGTCAAAATACCACCCATGAAAATAGCCAAACCTGGTAAAATAGCAAAAGCGCTTGAGGCATAGGCGATAACTTTTCTTGCTTCGCCAGGTTCATAGTAGTCATTAATAATCGTGAAAGTCATATTTAAACCACAGCCAGCACCCAAAGCCATAATAAATCTGCCTAATAACATACCAAATAAGTCTGTTGCAAAAATACAAAGCAAACCCCCAACTAAAGAGATAGTGATTCCAATGTATAGTGTATTTTTACGACCTATGCTATTTGATATAGGCCCATAAAATATTTGGCTAATTGCGTAGCCAAAAACAAAAATACTAATCACCCACTCCGTCTGTTGTGCTAATACACCGTAGGATTTAGCCATACTTGTAAGTGCTGGTGTAGGCAAAACTGAACCAATACTCGCCAAAGAAATTAATATAATCAGAGTCAAAAGAGCTGGCTTTTTATGAGCCTTTTCACCCAAAAAATTATTCTCAACTAATTGCACAAAACACCCCATCTACTCATTTCAATCTAACAATTGTACCATTAACCAATATCCCTGTATATTTGATAAAAATTTATATATCATTAATTAAAAACTAATGATATAGCTTATGTTAGAGACCAGTTTTACTATAAAACAGATAGAAACATTTCATTACGCTGCCAAATACTTAAATATATCCAAGGCTGCTAGAGCCTTAAACATGTCCACACCAGCTGCTTGGAAGCATATTCAAAACCTAGAGGGAATATGTAATGAGCGCCTATTCCAAAGAGATGGAAAATATATAAAGCTAACCTATACAGGGCAAATGCTATGCAACGAAGCTGCCATATTTTTAACTGCAAGACAAAATCTCGCAAATGCCTTACTTGAAGCATCAAGCACAGAGCAACAGCCAATAAAGCTTTCCATAACAAACACTTTCCAGAGAGTTGGATTTAAAATAATACAACCTTTCATAGAGGCTTTTCCAAATATTAAGATAGAATTTACGATAGACCGCTGGATTGAACAAGCTAAACTCGTTCAAGAAAGTTCACATGATTTTTTCTTTATAAGCGATCCCTTCGAAATTGATCTAAATCTTGTACAAAATAGATTATTTACCTTTGACCATGTTTTGGTGGCATCGTCAGAGAATCCTATTACTCATTATAAAAAAATCACGCCTGAAAATATTTCTCACTTTAATTATTTATCAACCAGGGCAAAATCTATCACTCAAAGCAATCAAGACAAACTATTCAAACAATGGGCGATGAAAAAAAGCCCAATCTATGTTGATTCCTTCATGGCCAAGAAAGAAGCGGTTTTAGCCAATCTTGGAATCGCCATATTACCAAAATGCATTATAGAAGATGAAATTAAAGACAAAAGATTGGTTATCTTACCCATAGAAACAAATCTCATATCTAGTGAATTCATTATTTTATACAATGCCACTCAATTAAAAAAAGGCAGCCATGAGGCTTTTTTTAATTTCTGTACCTCTAAAAGAAATCTATCTTAAAGCGGTACAAACATAATAATTTTTAGAGATCCCCTTACGCTCATTTAAATTTCAATTGTTATATGCTATAGCTTAACCATGCCCATAAAAAATATACATAAATGCTCAAGCACAAAATATTACTGATATTTGTCAATTTTATACGCTATTGCACCTGGGTAATTAAAGAGTTTATTAGAACTCAGTGTACATTGCATGCTGCATCCCTTTCATTTAAAAGTCTTTTAGCAATTATTCCCTTTCTAATGGCTTCGCTGTTCATTATTAGCAGCCTACCTATTTTTGATCAATGGCAAGAAAAGTTTCAGACTTTTATTCTCAATACAGCCATCCCTAACGTGAACAGCGAAGTCATTATAAAATATATTAACCAACTTACCCTTGATCGCAATGCTTTGCCGATAACTGCTGCTTTTGGCTTATTTATTGTAATTACCTTAATGCTTAGAACGATAGAAATGGTTTTGAATAATATCTGGGAGGTTGAAAAACAAAGACCAATAATAAGGGCTTTAAGCACGTATCTTATAGTAATCATTATCTCACCTTTATTATTATTAGCAGGAATGACGGTAACTACTTATATTTTAACATTACAATGGGTTGATCAATTCTCCTTGGGCTATGCTGTTGATTTATTAGCTTTTTTACCAATGCTATTCAATATAATTGCTTTTATATGCGTGCAATGGTTATTGCCCTACAAAAAAATACCATTTAAACATGTAATCGTCGGTGCTATATTTTTTGGTATTACTTTTGATTTACTTAAAGAATTATTTGGCCTGTATGTCTCACATTTACCCAGCTACCAGATGATCTATGGTGCAATGTCAATCGTACCAATTTTCATGCTATGGGTGATATTTGTATGGCAGCTTTTTTTATTCTCAGCAATTGTAATTAAGGGTCTTAGCCATTGGCACATTAAAAAAGAGATTGATGATGAAGTTACGCTTCCTGGTCAGGCTTAACAGCCTTGGCCGCTTCAGTATCCATATACCAAAATAATTGACCTTGCCCTAACTGAACATAATGCGCTGGGTATCTTATTGCCTTATGCTTATCTAAGAAAATATTTTTAATCACTTCCTCTTTTGACGTACCTGTTACAATAAAAATAACTTCATTAGCATTATTAATTAATTTATAACTAACCGACACTCTTAATTGGTGCGTTTCAGGCTGAACCGCCACGGCAGTCCAAGTAGGACAATCAATTGAAATATCATTTGGAAATAATGAAGCAGTGTGTCCATCCATACCCAAACCAAGCAATATTAAATCATACCGAGGAATACCCTCTTTTATGGGAATAAATTTCTTCATTTCCTGGACATAAGCAATACAGGCTTGATCAGGTGACAAAGTGGTATTAACAGGGTGCACATTCCCTTCTGGGATCTCAATATGATCAAATAAAATACGTTTTGCCTCGCCATAATTACTATCACTACTTTCGTGACTAACACAACGTTCATCACCCCACCAAAAATGAAGGACATTCCAGTTGATTTTATCTGAATATTTTTCTGCCAACATTTTAAAAATAATTTTTGGGGTTGTACCGCCAGAAAGAGAGATATTAAGAATTTTATTCTCATCACAATCCTGAGATAGATCCATTATTTTTTCGCATATTGCCTTTGCAACTTCGTTTACATCATCAAATATCACAATATTATTTTGCATATTATTCCTCATTAGCACTTTTTATTGCGTAATTGATTACAGGGATTACGCCATTTGTGACCAAGTTTATCTAATAACTTATCGGCTAATTCTGGTCCCCAGGAACCGCTTTCATAAAACTGTAAGAAAGCTTTTGGATCTTTATCAATGGCGCAAATAACGGGATCAATAATTTTCCAACAAGTTTCGACAGCATCATTACGAGAAAATAAAGTACTATCACCAGACAAAGCATCAAGAATTAAGCGTTCGTATGCAGGTGGTATTGCTTTTGCATCAAACTCTGAATAAAAGAAATTCATATCAACTTCTCGTGTATGAAAACCTGACCCAGGTTCCTTCGCCGCAAACGTGAGCTTAATACCCTCATCTGGCTGTATTCTAATAATCAATTGGTTTTTATATGCCTCAGATTTTTGAATTCTGGAAAAAAATGGGTGTGGTGTGTGTTTAAAATTAATGACGACTTCAGACACTCTGCTAGCAAGCCGTTTGCCTGTTCGAAGGTAAAACGGCACACCATTCCAGCGCCAATTGTCAATATATAAACGCAAAGCTGCATACGTTTGCGTCATGGAATCTGCGGTAACATTTTTCTCACCTCGATAAGCATTGACTGGCTCACCGTCAACCATTCCTTTTACGTACTGCCCAACAACGACATTATTTTTAACTTCTTTATCGCTAGAAAATGGTCTAACAGATTGTAAAACTTTTAAGGTTTCATTACGGACAGAATACGCATCCATATTAGCAGGAGGCTCCATTGCCACAATACTCATAAGCTGTAGTAAATGGTTTTGGATCATATCTCGAATAACCCCACTCTTCTCGTAATAACCACCTCTATTTTCAATGCCAATTTTCTCTGCACCTGAAATTTGAATATTTTCAATATGATTCGCATTCCAAAGTGGCTCAAAGATTAAATTCGCAAAACGGAATACCAATAGGTTTTGAACCGTTTCTTTACCCAAGTAATGATCTATTCGGTACAACTGAGATTCTTGATAATAATTAAGCAAATGACGATTAAGTTCTTGAGCTGATTCCAAATCGTTACCAAATGGTTTTTCAATCACTAAACGTTTATAACCATCAAACTCTTTATTTAACCCATTTTTAGCCAAGTTTTTAGGGATAATATAATAAAGACTTGGAGGCGTAGATAAATAGAATAGGAAGTTATGTGGAATCTTATACTCAGCACACAGACTATCCAGTCTCTCTTTGATTATTTTATAGTCAGCTGCTGATGAAGTATCGATACTCTGGTACTTCAACAATTGACAAAATGCTTTAATATCAGCAATATCATCTGAGCTTTCTGCAGATAATGCTTCAAGCATTTTATCCTGATATGCTTGATCAGAATACTCAGTCCTAGACACACCTAATATTAATTGATTCTTCGCCAAAAGATTTTGTTTATAAAGACTATAAATAGCTGGAATTAATTTCCTTTGTGATAAGTCCCCTGAAGCACCAAATATAATGATTACATTACCAACTGTTTTATTTTTCATTAATCAATTCTCTTAATTCATTGTTATGTAGTCACTATTTGCTATCATCACTTCCGCCAGTGACAAAGTCAAATCCTGATTTAAACAGGTCTGCGCTCCCGTCTACAATACCATCATACGAATCACTAACTACATCAGCAGTACCTTTACCAATTGAAGTAACGCCATCACCAACTGCCTTTGTGCCACCAGTTACAATTGTTTTCCCTGTATCTACAGAAGAAGAATATACATCACCCACTGTAGATGTGCCATTATCCAAGAGATTATTAATAACATTTTCATTATGTTCTTTAATTTCTTGGATATCTTTATTAGACAATGGTTGCAGTGATGTTGAACAAAAATCTCTATTTGCATAATAAACACCCGAACCTACCTGCCCCGCGGCAACAGCACCTATAGCAAGCAGTCCAATTCCAGTTGCTGCTAACGCAGTTGTACCAGCAACAACTGCAGCGGTTTTAGCTGTGCTCATTGCATCTGGAAAAAAATAAATATCATTAAAGTTACCAACAATCTTAAACGCCGTAGACAAAGATGTCAGGTTCACATATTTTGCTTTAGGATCTAAAACAATATTAATCTTCTGATTGGGTAAATCTATTTGGCCTGAACCCAAAACAATGGCTCCCGTTGTATCAAGCATTAGCTCATTAATGTCATACACCCCTTTAACAATAACGAAGTCGCCAATTGCACATTTCATACTGATACCTGATTGCCAATCACCCCCAGCCAACAGTAATAAGAAACGGCCAATATTACCTTGCGGGTTGGCAAGCGATTGTTGTAAGTCATTAATCCCCACTTTTAATTTACCATTAAAAACCCTTAGGAATTGATTAAAAGTTTCACCCTCTGTCTCACCATACATGTTAAACATCAACTGACCTTTTTGAATGCCATTTGCCACATATAATGATTGTGAAATCTCATTCATATCCAGGATGCCAGCATAATAATCCGTCTTAATATGATATATATTGTCAATTTTCTTAACCGTCGTATCGATATTAATCTTTCCACCAAAAAGCTTATCCGCCGTTACATCCAGTTCTCCCTCTCCTAATTTGACATTATTTTGTAAAATAAACTTAATGTTTTTTGCGGTGTCTGGCTCAAATATAATTTTCTCAACTTTTATTTTGGCATCAATTTTATATGGCTCCAAAAATGTAGCCATAGGCTGATCCATCCAGGGTAATACTTTGGCTTGTTTTTGAAGCGCCTGCTCCGCTTCTTTTTTTACGACTTCTGCAGATTTCTTTTCAGAACCTTTTTTAGGCTTTTTATCCTTATTCCATTTATCATTTTCACTCGCATAGCTCTTATGATTCTCTTGTGCAACTTCGACTGCCTTTTTAATTGCCTTAAAATCTAAAACTTTGCTAGTAACATCTAATTGATACGCTTCCATAGGCTGGTTTAATAAAGCACTGCCTGCGGCTTTTACATCTGTTCCAGACGCAGCGTAAGTCAAATCAAATTTATACATATTTTCTTGCAACTCAAAATTTGAGTCCATAGTTAAGTTTTCAAGTATAGGCACGATACCAATACCCCATCCGTCGATGAACTGATTCACCCCAAATAGCGTTTTTGCATTTAGATTCGCACCACCCTTAATGTCTAATGGGCTATATTTACCACTTGCAGAAATCTCTAAATTCAAATCCGAAATATTTGACACCAACTTTGCGCCTTTTATCTCTTGACTGGTGAAGTCGACTATCGACGATATATCAATATCTAACTTTTCCTGATTAGAAATTGCCGATAGTTTAAAGTCTTGAATATCCATCACATTATTTTCAATAGTCAGGCTCGTGTTAGTATGGATATCCGTGACTTCTGGTAGGTAATTATTATATTCAGACAAATCATTCACATTCCCCTGAGACGTCAAGGAAAACTTACTGCCAGCACCAAGTGACCCATCCCCCGTTATATCCCAAGTATCTTGCATTGAGTTTGCTTTAAACAGAATATTCAATGGTTGTGATTGATCATATAAGCCGTATAAGAAATTACCTTCATAATCCAATTTATGCTCGTTCAAAATAACGCTTGAAGGGAAAATACTAACCTTAATTTGCCCATTTTCCGCAACTGCTTGTAGCTTAGAATTAAATTTAGAAATCTCTTGTAGCTGTTCTTGTGAATTGGTAGCAATAAAAGTTAAATCACTGCCACTATCCAAATATGCATCCAAAGTTAAATCCATCCATTTGGATTTTTTACTTGGCATATCGACAGAACCCTTTAATGACAAGTGTGAATCTGTATCAGAATTAATTGTCGTTTCAATATCTACGGTTGATAATAGATTCTTTAAATCTATACTGGCATATCCCTTTGATAAAACAGGCTGGCTATTAATATTAATATTCAATGGGTCGATAGCTAGTTTCAAATGATTAGGCTTGTCGCCCTCAGCTCGAATAATATACTCAAGTTCCGTCATATTATATGGCAAGTTGATATCTAATCCTTTAAGGCTTTCTGTTAGGTTACTAACACCCCCACTAACTTTAACATCTAACCATTTATCATTTTGCATGGGTAAAATTGCTTTAGCATTCACACCCAAAATCATTTGTTCTTGATAATCAACACTCGCAACCAATTTAACATGGATAGGTCTAACTGGCTTTATATCTGCATCCAACCACACCATAGCAGTCAGTGGATCATTATTGTAATTAGCAGAAATTTCTAATGGATTTAAGGATACAAAATTACCTTTAATATTCGCCGTTGCTGCAAAGTTTATATCTTTTACTTTTATCTGATCACTTACGAAATATGATAGATCTGGCACACCACCTTTCAAGCTAACATTCAACCAAGTATCCGCAGAATAAGGCTGACCAAGTTCAGCTTTAACATCAAGCACATTAAGCGCGTCAGCAAACACGTTAGTTTTTAATGCGATAGGATACAATTCATTCTCTGGTAATGATTTACCTTGTATATTTAGCTTAAGCGCTTTACCACGGAACCTGCTTTGACCCTGAATAATCACATTTTCAAGATGATGATTTTTATATTTTACATTTGCAGCTAAATTAATATTTCTTAGCCTCTCAGCCCAAAGTGGCACTTTATTTGCATTTACTGAGCGCATGAATGCAGGAATATCGGTAATTTCCATCATTGCATCTAAATTAATTTCAGGATTTTGAGCAATATTTGTATTCAGTTTAATGGAGATATGATTAATCTCAGAATCCATCCGCAACTTGATATCAAACCCATTCTCATTAAAGAGATTGTTAATATTTCCAAAGTTACCGACAATACTATAAGGCACTTGGTTTATGAGTGAGTTAATATTTAACTGGTTATGATCCAGGGCCTGATTTTCTAACGACACCTGTTGCAGATTAATAACTTCATCTCGTTCGTCATTCTCATAATGAATATTAATATTATGAAGCGATACTCTAGGAATATAAATGATTGAACTGGAGGTACTCTGTTCTGGTTGAACTTGCTCAACTGGTTGTTCGGACGAGGTTTCTGAAAAAACATAATTCTGCTGATCAGTCTTATCAATAATATCAATGTTTACATTTTCAGCCGTAATATTAGTCAGCTTTAGCGTCCCTTTTATTAAGTCCCATAAAGATAGAGAGACACTTGCATTTTTAAGCGTTACCATTTGTGGATTTTTAGCCCAATCAGGATTAGCTAGTTTTGTCTCAGATAAATACGCTGTAAAGCCGTATCCAGACTGATAGCCAATCGATAAACCATCAGACTCAAACTTTCTGCCCAGCGCCGAACTCACGGAAGAGGATACAATCCCCATAACAGGGCGAAATCGCATTGCATTAAGAATAATCAACAATAAAATTAATGTGACGAGTAAAATCGCAAACACTAGTGCAGTTCTTTTAATTACTTTTTTCAACCCTACTCTCAAGACAAAATATTAATATATACTTAGTTTAATAATTATGGTTTATGGATGCCACCAAAGTCATAATGATTTGTAGACAACAGGAGTAACAACATGATACGCATATCTGTCTCTTATACACATCTGACGCTGCCGACGATCTACTCTGTGTAGAT
>CAJXRW010000061.1 GCA_913060525.1 uncultured Gammaproteobacteria bacterium | reverse complement strand
GATTTCTGCCTGTCTCGTGGGCTCGGAGATGTGTATAAGAGACAGAAATAATACCGAAGGGGTTTTTACTGCTCGAACCCGGCATTTAAAAGCCATGAATATTGCAAAAAATCATCTTGTTATCGCTGCTGAACATTTACAGTTCAAAAATGGTGAGTTGCTAGCAGAAGAGCTACGCCTCACGCAAGAAGCATTGTCACAGATAACGGGTTCTTTTGGGGCTGATGATTTATTGGGTGAAATATTTTCAAGTTTTTGTATTGGAAAATAACCAAAGCTATTAGATATCTTTTTAAGTATAATTTAGCCAAATTTTGAGTGTAGGTCACAAGGAATGCGTAAAATTATTCATATTGACATGGACTGTTTTTATGCAGCAGTTGAAATACGTGATAATCCTGAGCTTGGGAAATTACCAGTTGCTGTAGGTGGTACTAAAGATAAACGAGGCGTACTAACAACTTGTAATTATATTGCCCGTAGTTATGGCATTCACTCAGCAATGCCAACGGCTAATGCTTTAAAGTTGTGTCCTAGTTTGGTTTTATTGCCAGTCAATATGCCTAAATACAAATCAGTTTCACAGAGTATCCAGAAGATTTTCAAAAAATATACCAGCTTAGTTGAGCCACTTTCTTTGGATGAAGCTTTTCTGGATGTAAGCAAATCGAATCAATATAATGGTAGTGCAACTTGGATTGCAGAAGCTATTCGTCGTGATATCTCCAATTCAGAAGGTTTAACTGCATCAGCAGGGGTTGCTCCAAATAAATTTTTGGCAAAAATAGCTTCAGATTGGAATAAGCCAAATGGCTTAATGGTCATTACGCCTGAGAGTGTTAATGATTTTGTTGCGCACCTTCCTATATCAAAAGTTTTTGGTGTTGGTAAAGCAACAAAAGAAAAGTTGGAAAAATTAGATATTCATACTTGTGCTGATTGTCAGAAACTTGATCTTGGGGTATTAAAAGCATTATTTGGTGCATTTGGTCAGCAATTATATTCATTATGCAGAGGGTTGGATAACCGTCCCGTTAAAGTTGATCGGATTAGGAAATCGGTAAGTGTTGAACATACTTTCTCACAAAACTTACATGCGCTTGAAGAATGTTTTATTCACATTGATATTTTGCACAGTTCTTTAACACATCGGTTAAAAGAAAATAAACAGCAAATTGTCAAACAGTATGTTAGAGTTAAATTTGATGACTTTACCTTAACAGCACATGAGCAAAAATCATCAAGTGTGAGTGTTCAATTATTCAAGGATTTATTGTCGTATTGTTACCATCAAAATCGTAAGAAAATACGCTTAATTGGTATTGGCGTTAAATTAAGTCAAACAGAAAGACAAGAGGAACAAATTGAGTTTGATTTCGCAAGTTTGCTATAATCTTAGAGTTATTTTGGATACTCCAATGATATGTGAGTGTCATTATTAAGTATGGTTATTTTTCCAGCTGCTGCATTTGCTCTTTTATCCAGTTGTAGCTATATTCATTTAATTCATCGAGTGTAAAGTCTTTGGCATTAATGGGTTTGTGAATAACAACGGTAATCTTCTTGGGCAAGACTAATTTAGAGTCAGGTAGCATTACGGAACCAGAGTTATGGGCAACTAAAACAACATCACCATTACTTGAATTTGCGAGCATTAAACCACTTTTATGAAATTTTGGGTGTTCTCCAGGTTTAGAGCGTGTACCTTCAGGAAATATAATAATACTAATACCATCTTTTAATCTCTGTTTGCCTTGTTTAACAACATCCTTTAGAGATTTGACGCCTTGAGTTCTGTCAATTGGGATGCTGCCAGTTGCTTTTAAACCCCAACCCAAAAAAGGTACAGATAAGAGTTCTTTTTTAAAGACATAAACTGCCCTTGGTAAAATGTAGTTTAAGAAAAAAGTTTCTAGTTGTGACTGATGTTTACAAATATAGATACAGGGGTGTTTAGGAATGTTTTCTTTTCCTTTAACCTCAAAACGTACCCAAAGAATGCAAAAAATACCTATTTTCCATATTACTGCCCAGAAGTGTGGCATACGAATTCGAATGGCTAAGGGTACGCGTAAAAAAACCAGGAGTGGTGAGATGGTTCCAAACCCGACTACGACAAACATAGCGTAAACGAAAAACAGTAACTGTCGTATAAATAAAATGCTATGAATTAAAGCTTTCATGATGGTAAGTATTATTCATTAAGTAACCATAAGCATAGCATAAATCCTGATTCAATGAATTATTTTGGGTTATATTGAGCGTTTAAATTTATTCTACTGTAGGGACTGTCTAAAAATAATTTAAACGATTGACTTGTCTATTTTACCACACTCAGCGTTGATCAAATACACAATAGGCTTGCTATTGCTTAATTTGAGCGTCTTGATTGTGAAGAAATATTCTGCATCAATCAGTTAAGTTATTTTCTTCCAGTCCCTTAGTTAATTTGCTTTAATAATTGATACATACTTTGTGTTAGGAAATACAGTGCGAATTCTTTCTGTTGAAGTTTCAAGAGTAATTGTTCCGTTGAACCGAACTTTTATTACCGCTATTAGACGTACAGATATCATTGAAGATATTTTATTTAAAGTTACCGCTGATATAGGTGTTGGTTATGGTTCTGCTCCTGCTACCACTGCCATTACTGGCGATACCTTGGAAGGTTTGGAACGAGAATTGAAAAGCATTGGTGTTAAGCTAATTGGACAAGATATTAACTCAATTGAAGAAGTGTCTAATCTGTTAAAAAGTGTGGCCAGTACGGGTACAAAAATGGCTGTAGATATGGCATTTTATGATTTGTTTTCAAAGCAGCACTCACAGCCAATGTGGACGTATTTAGGTGCGAGTCAAAATAAAATTATGACAGATGTAAGTCTTAGTTGTGGCTCAATTGATCAAGTCGAAAAAGCAATTCATTCCGCATTAGGCAAAGGGTTTAATATTCTAAAAATAAAGCTGGGTAATAATGTAAATGATGACATTGCCTTATGCAAACACATTGCCTATAACCTCCCAAAGCACATCACGCTTCGATTAGATGCAAATCAAGGTTGGTCAGTTTCTGAGACTTTATCATTTATAGATAAGGTGCATCCTTTAAATTTAGATATTGAGTTAATCGAACAGCCAATTGCGGCAAAAGATATTAATGGAATGGCTGAAATTACTAAAAATAGTCCCTATCCCATATTAGCTGATGAGTCCATTTTTTCTCCAGATGATGCTCAATCAATTCTGGAAGCTAAAGCATGCCATATTGTAAACATCAAACTGGCTAAATCGGGTGGCATTTATAATGCATTTAAAATTTTGGAAATTGCAAATCAACATAATGTTGAATGTATGATTGGTTGTATGATGGAATCCCCTTTAGGTATTGCTGCTGCCAGCCATTTTGCAGTTGCTGCTGGTATCGTCAAGGCAGATTTAGATCCACTTGACTGGGTAGACCCTAAGCATTTTGATCAGTGGTTAGGTTTTTCTGTTCCCAATATAATACTTGGAAAAACAAGTGGCTTAGGATATAAGCCTAATAAATAAAAAGGTAGTTAGTATCTCTTTTGCTTTTTATATAAAATTCTATATAGTTAATTTTAATAGATTAAGTTTTATTAGGTTATGAGGAAAATTAATGCAATATCTTCCATTTGAACAACCGATCGCTGAAGTGCAGGCAAAAATAGATGCATTAAGAAATTCCGATCATAAAAATGATGAAAAGATTGGAACGGAATTAGCAAATCTTGAACAGCATGCAGGTGGTCTTGTCCAGAATATATATTCAAAGCTAACAGATTGGCAAATTATTCAATTGGCGCGTCATCCAGAAAGACCCTACACAAAGGATTACCTCCCAAGAGTTTTTGAAGATTTTGACGAGTTGCATGGCGATCGTGCCTTTGGTGATGATCAGGCAGTTATAGCTGGGTTAGCTCGAGTTGATGGCCAGGTAGTGATGGTGATTGGTCAACAAAAAGGTCGTACAACTAAAGAAAAAATTAATCATAACTTTGGTATGATGCACCCAGAAGGCTATCGTAAAGCTTTGCGCTTAATGAAACTAGCAGAAAAATTTGATATTCCTGTCGTGACCTTTATTGATACACCTGGGGCTTATCCTGGTATTAAAGCCGAAGAGCGTGGACAAAGTGAAGCGATTGCGCGTAATTTATATGAAATGGCAAAATTGACAGTACCAATAATTTGTATTGTGATTGGCGAAGGGTGTTCTGGCGGTGCGCTAGGTATTGGTATCGGCGATAAGTTAATTATGATGGAATATAGTTATTTTGCCACGATTTCTCCTGAGGGCTGTGCTTCAATTTTATGGAAAACAGCCGAAAAAGCAGAACACGCAGCTGAAATTATGGGGATTACTGCAGAAAAGCTTGCTCAGCAGAATGTGATTGATGAGGTCATTAAAGAACCACTAGGTGGCGCTCATCGAAACTTTGATCAAGCAGCTGAAAATATTAAAAATACGATTTTGAAGCAACTCTCTGAACTCAATGAACTTGACAAAGAAACCTTGCTGAATAGACGCTACCAAAAAATGCAAGCCTATGGTGCTTTTTCTGATAATTAATCAAACTTATTTTTTAACATATTCGTCATGAATATATTTTTTCAGCTTGTTGGCTTGTCCTTTTGAGCGATCATCAATTTCGCTGTAGTCTGGCATATGCATGTCTTCAAAATCAAATCCAGGAGAGACGGCTTCGCTAATTAAAACGTATTCTCCATCCATTAAATCATATGCTTTGCAAGTACCGCTTGGACAAAATAGTTGTGGTCTTTGACCAGCAGCTAAATCTGAACCTAAAATGTGCTCAATTTGATTGCCATCTGTATCAATGATTAATACTTTTATTGGTGAGCCCTGGTGATGAAAAAGGATCAAGTTTGATAAATTAACTGCAAAATAACTGATTGGCGCTGACTTGGTTAGTAAGTAATTAATGGAAGTAATTATTGGTCTTTCTTTTCCCTGTATGCTTTTACAGGTCTGCTCAGAACAACAGGTGCGGCGATAGTAGCCACCTTCACAATGTTTTTCCAGTTGTAATTCTTGAATAATCGTGTCGATAATATTGCTCATGATATTCCTTATAGTAACTTGATAAATTTTTCAAAAAATGCGGTTAGTCTTTTCGAGCATTCAGAAATTGCCTGATCTGGTGTGCCTAAATCATCCCCTTTATTATCAATAATGTTACTAACTGCTCGTATAATTACGACAGGTGTGTCATACAATTCTGCTGCTCGACATATTCCAGATGACTCCATTTCTATAGCGTGACAATTATGCGCTTTTATAATACCTAAATGTTGTATTGGAAGTGGAAAGACATTGCTGGTTACTATGAATCCTGTTGTTATCTTATCCATTTTTACATTTTCTGCTAACTTAACGTATGAAGGGGTAAGATGATAGATGGTTTCAAACGGTTTTTTTAAATGCGGATGATCAAGACAGCTTTCAAAAGGACTTCCTGCAATGATATTGGGTAGGTTATATAAATCAATGTCCAGAATGCTATCGGCAATAACAAGATCGCCCATTTTCTGCCCTGCTAACAGTCCACCAGCGGTACCACCGAATAAGATTAAATTTGGCTTAAGGAATTCACAAAATGCCGTAGCAATGATTGCTGCATTGGTTGTACCAACCCCAGTGCAAATTAATGTTACTTCGTGAGTATGAACGAGACCTGAATAATATTGAAAATGCCCGTGTTTTTGTTGTTTGAGTTGTGTGTGAGTGTCGAGAAACGCTTGTTTTTCTTCCATAAATGCACAAAGCAATAAGAGTTTCATGTTATTAGCTAAATGTTAGTTGCTCATTTATATTAATATAGTTGTAAAGATAAGTTATAGGGAGAATAGGGGTATTATTTAACAAAATATTGTTGATAGATTTTGTCTATTTCTTCCCATCTTTCATCATCGTGAGCGAGTAGATGAGCAGATAAATAATCTTTTTCGCTATTGAATGAGACGCTATCGTTTTCTGCGCCATATACTTCAAGTAGTTTTATACGCACATCAATGCTGTCTGGGTTATCGTTAAGAGCCGTTTGTAAACACAGTTTTGCGCCTTGTTTATCCCCTTCTTCAAGCATAATCATGGCCTCAACGAGTGCTTCGTTAACATTAATTGTTGGTCCATTATCTGCAAAAATAGTAGGTTCAACGGTTCGATCGTGATCATGACTAGTTTTGGTATTGCGAGTTTGAATAGGAGAGCCAGTCTGATTGAATAACTTATGATATTGCTTGTTTTTATACAGCAAGAATAAACAAATAATGAATAATACGATGGCAATAATCCAACCAATAGAGCCTCCATTGCTTTCCTGTAAGCTAGCGAGTTCTGTATTAAGCGTATTGACCGAAGCGGTTGCATTTTCTTGATAAGCTTTAAAAGCCACGCGTAATTGATGGTTTTCTTCAACTAATTTTTGGTTCTGTAATTGCAGTTCAGATGGGTTTGAATCATTTTGTGAACTCGTCTTTGGTGTTTCGTTATTTGTTGAAATGTCTGGTCGATAGCCTCCAGGCAATAGTGCAGCATTATAAATGCTAATCCCATCTTTAATTTCTTGATCAGATGTTGGAATGCTTAGTATTTGACCCGTCCTAACAATATTATTAACAATATTAGGATAATCTTCTAAATTTAAGCCCTTAATTGCTTCAATCATGTCTTTTGTGTTAATTGACTTGTCTGGTTTCGTATCGTTTGCTATTCCCCATAAGCTATTCCCTGATTTTACTTTATATTGGCTAATTGCAAAGCTTTGAGCAGAAAACATCAAGATTAGTGGGAGAAGAAATAGTTTTATCAGATATTTATACTGAGTTGAGAACACTTTATATGACTCCTTAGAGAGATTTCATTTTAACCTTCAATTATAAAGTGTAATAAAAAATAGGATTTGTGCCTATGTTCGTGCGGAAAAATTCAAAGATTTACCATATTGACTGAGAATTATTTATTAATTGGATGAAATATATTTTTCACGTCTTATGTTTTTATTTGTGAAACCAATTTCTAATAAGCGTTCATAGGCATCATCAATCATATTAGGGTTGCCGCATAAATAAATGACATCATTTTCAGGATCCAAATTTAAATTGTCGAATTGATCTTGAACATAGCCTTTTGTTTCGTGAGGTGCTAGCTCTGCTTCTTCACGACTTAGGCAGCTTGTAAATGATAGATTTTTTGGTAATGCTTTTGCATATTTTTCAAAGTCATCAGCATACAGAGCATCCTCCCGATACTGAACACCTAGTAAAATATCTACTTGAATACCTTCTTGTTTTATTCTATTTTCCAATAAAGGTAACATTGCGCGATAGGGTGCAATTCCAGTACCTGTACCTACTAAAATGATACGTTTTAAAGGCTCATCTTTTAATATTAGCCGTCCTGCTGGTCCCATTGCGTTATATTTTTCACCGATTTGCATATTAAACAGATGTTCGGTTGCGATGCCGTTTTCAACATAGGATGCGGCAATTTCAATCTCATTTGTTTCAGTTTGAATAGTTGCTACACTATAGCTTCTACGGCGAACTTTACCATCTTCGTGGTCAAATAGAAAAGTGATGAATTGTCCTGGTTCAAAGTCAAAAGTAACATTGTCAGCGCGTTTAAGTGTTAGTTGAATGGTATGTTTTGTGATCATTTTTGAGCTTAATAGCTCTAATTCAAATTTTTGTATTGCCATGCCAAGTTGTCTTTTTTCATCAATGCAAAATATTATGGCATAGTACTAGACTTGCTCCCAGAGTTATTTTTGATTATCTTGCTCTATAAGAATTAATATATTGATGACTCTCTAACAGGTGATGAAATGAAAAAAATGATAATTATTTGTATGCTTATAAGCATGAATTTATTTGCTTATGCGGATATGGATAAGCATACCAATGATCAGCAAGATAATATG
The DNA here is from genome assembly GCA_913060525.1 of uncultured Gammaproteobacteria bacterium. Lineage (GTDB taxonomy): Bacteria > Pseudomonadota > Gammaproteobacteria > Francisellales > Francisellaceae > CAJXRW01. Next base: position 1,505 of record CAJXRW010000061.1, on the reverse strand, counting down.
AAGCCTATTGTGATTAGTAAGGGTGAACGGACATTTACGGTAACTTTGCCTGCAAACGCATCTACTGGGTATCAATGGGTCTTAAAAGGTGATTATGATACCAATTTAATTAAAGCAAAAAGCTATGAGTACAATGCACCTAAAACGGGACAAGAAGGTCAAAAAATAGTAGGTGCGCCAGGCGAAGTGGAGTTTAAATTTGAAGTAAAAGATAAATTTAAAGATATTCCACAAATTTTGGAATTACATTTCGCCTATATTCGCTTTTGGGATGTGAAGGATAGTCCAAGTTATAAAACGGTGTATATTATTTCCGCACCGCAATAAGGTTTATTATGTCAATCGAAATTAAGTTGCCTAAATGGTATGATCTACATACACACCTTAGGCAAGACGCACTTCTGCCTGCTGTTATACAAGACCACATAAAATCTGGCTGTGCAGGTGTTTTAGCCATGCCAAATACAAAACCTCCTGTGGCAAAAATACATGAGCATGATCCTTTGCCGTATTGGAGTATTGAGACCTATTTTCAGAGCATTGTGCAGAATGGTGGGCAACAGTTTGATCAAATTATTGTGCCCTTGTATTTAACGAAAGATACGACGCCTGAAATGATTGAGGTTGGTGCAAAATCAGGTTTATTAAAAGCGTGCAAATATTACCCACCTCATGGCACAACGAATTCTGAACATGGTTGTGGTTTTGAAAATTTCATTCAAAATGGTGTGTTTGAAGCAATGCAGGCGCATGGCATTGTATTATGCGTGCATGGCGAACAAGCTGGTATCGATTCAGCACATTATTTTGGCAGAGATACTAATGCAGAGGAAGCGTTTTACTTAGACGAGATGCCAAAACTCCATAAATATCTTCCAGGTTTAAAAATTGTTTGTGAGCATTTAACCACAAAAATAGCAACTGACTTTGTATTGAATTCAAATGAGAATGTTGCTGCAACGGTAACACCACAACATTTGTTATTTAATATTGCTGATCTCCTACAAGGTCTGAAATATCATTTATATTGTTTACCGTTACTTAAATTTGAACAAGATCGTTTGGCATTACTTGCCGCAGTAACAAGTGGCAATAATTCTAAGTTTTTTGCAGGAACAGATAGTGCACCACATACACAAAAAGCAACGGCTTGTGGGTGTGCCGCTGGTTGTTATACTGCACCAATTGCCCCACAGCTATATGCTAAAGCATTTGAAAATTCTGGCTTAAATTTATCAGGACATAAGGCGCAAACGCTATTTAGAAAATTTTTATGTGAGCTTGGTCCTAAATTTTATAATTTCCCAATTTCTAACGAATACTTCACTTTAATTAAAGATCAAGATTCATTAACCGTAACCAAAACCGAGCAAGGTGACCTAACACCGTTAATGGTTGGGTTGAATGTAAATCACTTATCAGATGGAACTCAGTTAGATTGGAGAATAAAATTATAGAGCTGTCTCTTATACACATCTGACGCTGCCGACGATCTACTCTGTGTA
>CAJXRW010000060.1 GCA_913060525.1 uncultured Gammaproteobacteria bacterium | reverse complement strand
GAGATTTCTGCCTGTCTCGTGGGCTCGGAGATGTGTATAAGAGACAGATTATATGCAACACAACTTGGTGCAGGTGAGTATATTGTAGTAATGAAAAAGGCTGAGGTTGAATTTTTTAAACCTGGAAGAGAAACGCTTTATGCTGATTTTATCGTTAAGCCTGAAGAGGTTCAATATGTGCGTGATAGACTCTCTAAGCAAGATAATATTGTCATTGAAAAAGTGACTGATGTATATGATAAATCTGGTCGAATTGTCACATCTGTTAGACAAAATATTTATATTGCAAAAAGACGTTAGCGATTAAAATACATGATTAGTTGATTTACAGTTTCAGATATATTATTGGAATAAGCAACAAATGATTCATTGGTAATATTATCCTTGGCATTATAAATGATAGGTTTTTTATCTGAGACTTGAATAATTTCTCCTCCAGCTTCACGTAGAATAATGTGTGATGCAGCGGTGTCCCATTCGCAAGTTGGCTTAATTCTGGGGTACATGTGGAATAAACCATTAGCCACTTTGCAAAACTTGATTGAGCTAGAACTGGAAGATATATCGTGTTCACCAAGTTGGTTAAGTATTGAAATCATTTTTTCTGAAGGATTGTTTCCACTAAGTATGATATTTAGCACTTCATCAGTTTGGTGATTTGCACAAAATATCTGTTTTTCTTTTGTGTTGTGATTAACTTGGAATGCGCCTGAATTTTTTGCAGCATAATAGCACTCTTGATTAACGGGATGGAATACGACGCCTAGTACAGGTTCGTGATTGATTATTAGCGCAATATTCACAGTAAATTGATCATTACGCTTTATAAAACCTTTCGTACCGTCAAGTGGATCAACCAGCCAGTACATTTTCCATGACTTTCTAACATCATATGTGGGAAATAAACCTTCTTCTGAAAGAACAGGAATATCAGGTGTGAGATTAGTTAGTTGCTGTTGAATATAATTATCAGCGGCAATGTCTGCTTGTGTGACGGGAGAGCTATCTTCTTTTTGTTCAATATTAAGCACTTTTGATGAGCGATAATATTCCATGATGATCTTACCAGCCTGAGTGGCAATTTTAATGGCTGGGTGAAGAAGTGATTCCATCATATACACATTTGTTGAATTTCTGGTATTGATTATAGATCAATATATTCTATGTGATACACTTATCACATAGCTTAATTTATTCATCTATTTTATCTTAAATTACAGGAAATGATTATGTTAACTCTATTTGGCAATTCAGCTTTATCAGAATTTGATCAAAAGAAAATATTAAGTTCACTTGTCGCAAAAGTTGCAGGTGTCAGTTCAATTACAGCAGAATATGTTCATTTTATTCAATCAACTTCCAATATATCTGAAGATAATATGAAGAAGATTGAGGCACTTTTACATTATGGGGCGCAACCAGAGCTGAAAGAAAAAACAGGTGAGGTCATTGTTGTTGTACCACGAGTTGGGACGATTTCTCCTTGGTCATCTAAAGCAACTGATATTATGCATAACTGTGGCTTAGAGGAGATAGAGCGAGTTGAAAGAGGTGTCGTTTATTATGTTCAAGGTGATAAGGTTAATCTGGAAGAAGTAGCCCCTTATCTGCATGATAAAATGACTGAAAATGTATTTTATTCGTTAAGTGATGCTCCTGCTTTAGATAGCTTTCACCAAAAAAAATCTTTAGTTAGAGTGCCAATGCTGGAAGAGGGTGTTGATGCATTAAATAAAATTAATGCGGAATTAGGGCTTGCGTTATCGGAAGATGAAATTGAATACCTTTTTGAATCTTTTACTGAGCTAGATAGAAACCCGACTGATGTTGAGCTAATGATGTTTGCACAGGCAAATTCTGAGCATTGTCGCCATAAAATATTTAGAGCTGATTGGGTTATTGATGGTGATGAAAAAGCACATGGTTTATTTGAAATGATTAAGAATACTTATGATCATCATAAGGAAGGTGTTTTGTCTGCTTACCATGATAATGCTGCGGTCTTGCAAGGGTTTACATCTGAGAAATTTATACGTGATCATGTAAATTCAACCTATTCATTTCATGAAGAACCTATTAATATGCAGATCAAAGTTGAGACGCATAATCACCCAACAGCTATCTCACCAAATCCAGGCGCAGCAACAGGTTCTGGCGGTGAAATTCGTGATGAAGCAGCAACAGGTATCGGTGCAAAAACAAAAGCGGGGCTTACAGGATTTACGGTATCTAATTTAAATATTCCAGGGCTTGTTCAGCCTTGGGAAGCACCATATGGTAAACCAGATAGAATTGTATCTGCGTTAGATATTATGCTTGAGGCGCCAATTGGTGGTGCAGCATTTAATAATGAATTTGGTCGACCTAACCTTTGTGGATATTTTAGAACCTTTGAGCAAGAAGTGGATGGTGAGGTTCGTGGATACCATAAACCCATTATGTTGGCTGGTGGTTATGGAAATATTCGTAAAGGACATGTTGATAAGAGTAAAATTCCAGTCGGTTCTAAATTGATTGTTCTTGGTGGCCCAGGTATGTTGATTGGTCTTGGTGGAGGTGCAGCATCGTCAGTGAGTTCAGGTCAGTCAGATGAATCATTAGACTTTGCATCTGTTCAGCGCGGTAATCCTGAAATGCAAAGACGGGCGCAAGAAGTCATTGATGCATGTTGGTATCTTGGCGAAAAAAACCCAATTATAAGTGCACATGATGTTGGTGCGGGTGGCTTGTCAAATGCCTTGCCAGAGTTGGTTGCTGATTGCGATAGAGGGGCGATATTTGATCTACAAGCCATTCAAGTGGCAGATCCTTCTCTTTCGCCATTGGAAACTTGGTGTAATGAATCACAAGAACGATATGTTTTAGCAATTTCAGAAGAGGACTTAAATTTATTTGATCAAATCTGTAAAAGAGAAAGATGTCCTTATGCAGTGGTAGGGCAGGCGACTGAAGAAAGGCATCTGATTTTAGAAGATAAAGTTAATGGAAATCGTCCTATTGATATGCCATTGTCAGTTCTTTTGGGCAAACCGCCTAAAATGACTAAAAATGTTCGTTCTGCGCCTAATTCAAAAACCGAGTGGGATTATTCTGAAATTAAACTAAATGACATGGTTAAGCGTGTATTGAGTTTTCCATCAGTAGCAAGTAAAGCTTTTCTCATTACCATAGGTGATAGAAGTGTTGGCGGTTTAACAGCACGGGATCAAATGGTTGGGCCGTGGCAAGTTCCTGTTGCAGATGTTGCGGTAACAAATAGCGGTTTCAAAGGTTATACGGGTGAAGCCATGGCGATAGGTGAAAGACCTGTTTTAGCCATGATGAATCCAGCTGCTGCAGCAAGAATGACGGTTGGTGAAGCGATTACCAACATATCAGCCAGTTTTATTGACCATTTATCTGATGTTAAGCTTTCTGCAAACTGGATGGCTGCTTGTGGTCATGCAGGTGAAGATGCCAAGTTATATGAAATGGTTCAGGAGGTTGGTTTAAATTTTTGTCCAGAACTTGATTTAACGATACCAGTCGGAAAAGATTCGCTATCAATGAAAACTAAGTGGTCTGATAATGAGGGTGAAAAATCTGTTACATCTCCCGTTACTTTGAATGTTACGGCGTTTGCACCAGTATCTGATGTGCGAAAAACGCTAACGCCTAAATTGTATTTAGATGCGGAGGCGACAGATTTAATCTTAATTGACCTAAGTCATGGTAAAAGTAGAATGGGTGGCTCAGTTGCTGCTCAGGTGTTTAATGAATTGGGTGGTGAGACGCCAGATGTCGAGGCTGAAGACCTAAAGGAATTTTTCAGCAAGATTCATATTCTAAATGATAAGGGCAAGATTTTAGCGTATCACGACCGTTCAGATGGAGGTTTATTTGTAACGTTAGCGGAGATGATGTTTGCTTCTCGCTGTGGAATGAAAATTAATCTTGGTGCGTTTGATGATATTAAGGCTGCATTATTTAACGAAGAGTTAGGTGCGGTAATCCAGATTTTGCATAGTGAGCTTGACTCTGTTATGTCTGCATTAAATTCGCATGGGCTGGATGCGTACCATATTGGTGAGCCATCATCAAAAGATTTCTTGGAAATAAAGCATGATCTTGATGTTATTTTTATGGCGCCAAGAAATGAACTACAGAAAACCTGGGCCGAGACTTCATATAAAATTCAATCGCTGAGAGATCATTCAGAATGTGCTCAGCAAGAATATGATGAAATATTAAATACAGATGATAAGGGCATATTCACATTGGTAAATTTTGATTTATCCAAAAGCATTGTAAAGCCTTATATTAAGAGAGAAATTAAGCCTAAGGTTGCAGTTTTAAGAGAGCAGGGAGTCAATGGCCAACTTGAAATGGCTGCTGCATTCCATATGAGTGAGTTTGAGCCAGTCGATATCCATATGAGTGATTTGATGTCAGGCAGGATAGACCTTAAAGAATTTAAAGGGTTGGCAGCTTGCGGTGGTTTTTCATACGGTGATGTTTTAGGCGCTGGTGGTGGTTGGGCAAGATCAATTTTATACCATGCGAAATTATATGATCAATTTTCAGATTTTTTTGAGAGACAAGATACCTTCTCTTTTGGTGTATGTAATGGCTGTCAAATGCTGTCACAATTAAAGAGTTTGATTCCTGGTGCAGAGCATTGGCCAAAGTTTGTGAGAAATTTATCAGAACAATTTGAAGCACGTTTTTCAATGGTTGAAGTAACAGAATCGCCTTCTATTATGATGAAAGATATGGCAGGTACTAAAGTACCAATTATTATTTCTCATGGTGAAGGTAGAGTTCAATATCATAATGAATTAGATAAACAAAAATTAGCTGAGAATAATCAGTTTGCACTAAGATATATTACTAATACAGGGGAAGTGGCTCAAACCTATCCCACTAACCCTAATGGTTCACCAGACGGTTTAGCTGGTTATACTAGCAAAGATGGTCGTGTAACTATCATGATGCCTCATCCAGAGCGTGTGTTTAGGGTAGTGCAGATGTCCTGGTATCCAAAGGCTTGGAAGCAATACGAGTTTTCACCTTGGAAGCGGCTGTTTGATAATGCCAGGGTTTGGGTGGATTAGCTTATTTTTTTAGTTCTACAAGCCTTACTATAGCTCATTAATAACTAAGTGTTGTGATTTCTTTAGTTGATTTACAGAAGGTTTCTTTAATACAAAAAACGGATAGAAATACAGCAATGCTAATAAAGGCAATAATGTAAATGAACGCTTGTTGATAATCCGCAGTACTGGTTGTTCCGCCGTTAGTAAATAGTGAGATTAACCACCCGATAATAGGCGCATTAATGGAAGTTACTAACATAATCATACCGTTATTAAGTCCCAATCCTGCAGCCAGGTATGAGTTATTACATCGCTCAGCCATAATAGCAAAGCCGATGCTTTGACCACTTGCTCCTACACCTAAGAAGAAAAAAGCACCCATAGTGATAACAATATTAATGGGGAAATATATAATGATAATTGCAGCAATAATGGCGCAAAATGCAGCAAAAACCATGGTGTTTTTTCGCCTACTTGTTATGTCAGAAATGAATCCTAATAGTGGGCAACCTATTCCATAACCAAGCCAAGCAACCGTAATCATGTAAGAGGCAATGTCTTTAGTGTAACCATTTAAAACCATATATTTGGTTCCACTGTTTTCGGATAGGTATTCAATTGTGAAATAAATTGCAGCTGAATAAATGGCAATAAACCATACTTGACGTTGACTAAATAATTTTACCAAGCTGCTTCCTGGTTTACTTGGTCGACGTAGTATTTGAAAATTAGCGATAGAGTCTTTGTTGTTCCTAACAACTAGCAGAACCAATATTGCGATTGCAATGCCGACTATGCCTAAGGTGTAAAATACATACCGCCACTCTGCCGCTGAGTTATTAGATAAACTATTTAGTGGGCCAGCAGCAATCATGGGCCCCATTGTGCCTATGAACTGTGACAGCCCAATAAATAAACCGATATTCTTACGTGGCATCCAATCATACACAGCCATTAATAGACAGATAAATCCAAATGATGAACCAAATCCCATGAGTAATCTAAAGGCAAAAGCTGAATCAAATGCATGGGTGAAACCAAAGCCAGCTACCGCAATTGAGCAGACAACCACTGCAATAAATAATGAGATTTTAAGACCATATTTATCGGTAATAATACCAACAGGTATCTGCATGATGCCATAGATCATTTGGTATGCTGTGGAGCTTAAAATGGCAAATGTAACAAGGTCTAGATTTAAGTCATGAATAATTGGATGTTCAAACGTTCCCAAAACCGTACGCAATAAAAATTCGTACATGAAAAATAAGGCGCAAATTAACCATATAATAATGCCAATAAATGAAAATTTTTGATTTTGATTCATAAATTATTCTTCTATTTCTGGCTTAAGTTCATCCCATTCTTCAAGAGCTGCTTCAGCCTTTTTATTGTCAATAAAAGAGGCTATTTTAAAAACTCTTTCACCTTCTTGAATAAGAGGTGATCGATTAATTCCAACAATAACTCCATCCACGTGTGACTTAACAACGGTTGAGCTTTCATTGCTAAATGGGTCACTAAGGCTACCTAGCTTTGTTCCTTTTTTGACATATTCGCCCAAAGAGATTGCTGAATGGAGAATGCCAGAAGAGTGAGAGGTTAGCCAATCTTCATCTTTTGAAAAGGCTGGTGTAACTTTCATTTGAGAATCATCATCTGATGCTTTAAGCATGCCTGACTTTTGCATCACGTTTTTTGTTCCCTCAATACCTGTTTGGATGGCAACAGGATCAAATCGTAAAGCTTCGCCTGCTTCATAGACAATTAGTGGAATATTTAAATGCTCTGCGGTTTTCCTTAGTTCACTTTGTGTTGTTTCAACTTCAGTGACAACAGGTGCTTGAAAAGCCTTAGCGAGCCTTTTGGATTCAGAGTGATCAAAATGACAGTATACTTGAGGAAAAATTTCATGGTTTAAGGAACCCGTTTTAAGCTCAATACACAAATTGGCCTTACTTAAAATTTCTTCGGTAAATATGTGTGCGATTCTTTCGCTATAGGTTCCATTTGGATCTCCTGGAAATGAGCTTATAATTGAACCACCGCCAGGTGTAGACCTGGGGTGGTGTGTTAAACCGTAAACATTTAAGACAGGTATTGCAATTAGTGTGCCAGAAAGCTCACTAGCGGCTATAGAATCGTACAATTGATTAACAATCTCTAAACCATTAAACTCATTACCTTCAAGCATGGCAAAAATTAATAAACAAGGTCCAGCCTGTTTGCCATTTATGACTTTAATGGGCATATACATTGGTGAGCAAGAGTATTGTACTGGTAATGGTAAAGCTAATGTTGCTTTTTCACCTGGATGTACATTTGCGTTACAAATTTTCATGCTACTATTCTTCATAATGGTTATCTCTTAATTGCCTTGTAAATAAATATAAAAAGTTTGTATACTAACATTTATAGTTCAGAATGCAAGCTTCTGATTGTGAGCTCTGGTAATAAAACTAGCGGATTTATATGTCTAAAACAAATGAGTTGATAATAAATATTCGAAAAATCATTAGGGCAATTGATTTGCATTCTAACTATTTATCTCAGAGATATGGTTTAACAGGTCCGCAATTAATTATTTGCAATGAGGTGTTAAATTTAGGGAAAATTACGGTAACGAATATCGCAGATAATGTTCATTTAAGTAAAGCGACTGTGGTTTCTATTTTGGATCGGTTGGCTGGCAAAGGGTTGGTTGAGCGTGAAAAAGGTGAGATTGATAAGCGTCAGGTGTATGTTGCCCCAACAAATAAATTGGTGGAGTTATTTAAGAACAACCCGCCAAAGTTTTTGCAGGAAAATTTCAGGAGCAAATTTGAAAAGTTAAAGGAGTGGGAGCAAACATTAATTATTTCAAGTTTTGAAAGAGTGGCTGAGATGATGTGTGCTGAAAATTTAGATGCAGCACCTATTATTCATCCAGGCTTAGATATCGAAAAATAATTATTTAGATCACCATTTCTTAAACCAATTTTCTGTTTGCTTACAATTATGGCGGGCATAGTGATACGGTAACCAGGATGCTTACTGCCCATGTTTTCTTTCGTGTACAGAGAAGATTACATGTAGAAATCGTAACTTTATTGTCTTTGTATTGATCAATATGCTTTCAATTGTTTGTTTTGCAGCAATTTGTTCAATATAATTCTCGCGAATTCAATCAAACAATTTAACGGAGAATAATAATGATTGTTGGTGTACCAAAAGAAATTAAAAACCATGAGTATCGTGTAGGTCTTACTTCAGGTAGTGTAAGAGAGTTGGTTGTTAATGGACATGAAGTTCTTGTTCAAACTAAAGCGGGTGATGCTATTGGTTTTACCGATGAAATGTATCGTGAAGCAGGTGCAAAAATAATCGATACTCCAGAAGAAATATTTGCAACTGCGGATATGATTGTAAAAGTTAAAGAGCCTCAGCCGAATGAGTGTAAAATGTTGCGTAAAGATCAAATTCTTTTTACTTACCTTCATTTAGCGGCAGATCGTCCTCAAACTGAATTATTATTAGAATCTGGCTGTATTGCGATTGCATATGAAACGGTTACAGACAGTAAAGGTCGTTTACCATTGTTAACACCAATGAGTGAAGTTGCTGGTCGTCTTTCAGTTCAAGCAGGCGCGCATTGTCTTGAGAAAGCACAAGGTGGTCGTGGTGTATTGCTTGGTGGTGTGCCTGGTGTTAAGCCTGCAAATGTAGTGGTTGTGGGTGGTGGTATTGTGGGGTTAAATGCAATCCGTATGGCGATTGGTATGGAATCTCATGTGACGGTTATTGATAAATCAGTTGATCGTTTAAAAGAATTAGATGATTATTTTGGCCCTAAACTAAATACGATTTATTCTACCAAAGATAACTTGGAGTATTATGTAATAAATGCTGATCTAGTCATTGGTGCGGTATTGGTGCCAGGTGCAGCTGCGCCTAAGCTGGTTACTCGTGATATGATTAGACAAATGGCAAAAGGATCTGTATTGGTTGATGTGGCAATTGATCAGGGTGGGTGTTTTGAGACATCTAAAGCAACAACGCATGCTGACCCAACGTATGTGGTTGATGGTGTGGTTCATTATTGCGTTGCAAACATGCCTGGAGCGGTTGCTAGTACTTCTACAGCTGCATTAAATAACTCTACGTTACCTTATGCGTTAAAATTAGCTAACTTTGGCTATAAGAAAGCATTGGCACAAGACCCGCATTTACTGAATGGATTAAACATTCATAAAGGTGACTTAACCTATAAAGCAGTTGCTGATGTATTTGGTATGGATTATGTACCAGCTGAAAAAAGCTTGGCGCTGTTATAAAACGTCAAAAATTTGACTATAGATTTCATGAGGAATGCCTGTGTGCATTCCTTTTTTATTTAATGGATGATCATATTTAGCTGTCTCTTATAC
>CAJXRW010000059.1 GCA_913060525.1 uncultured Gammaproteobacteria bacterium | reverse complement strand
TCTACACAGAGTAGATCGTCGGCAGCGTCAGATGTGTATAAGAGACAGAACTTGTACCTTGCGTCCCGTAACCTTAAGAATATAGCGGTCACAGATGTTGATATGATTGATCCAGTTGGGCTATTGGCTTTCGATAATGTATTGATAACAAAAGATGCGATAATGCAGATTCAGGAGCGTTTATCATGATGGATCGTTTATATAATATTATTAAGTCACCACATGTATCTGATAAGGCATATATGGTTGCAGATAGTAATTCACAAATTGTTTTTAAAGTGTTGAAAGATGCTAATAAAGCTGAGATTAAGAAAGCAGTTGAGACCATGTTTGATGTTAAGGTTGATAAGATATCGACTTTAAATATGCCGGGTAAACGTAGACGTTTTGGCAAAATTGAAGGTAGAACAAAAAGTTGGAAGAAGGCTTATGTTACCTTGAAAGAAGGTCATGATATTAGTTTCATAGGTGCTGAGTAAAGGATTTGGAGAATATTGTATGACAATTTTAAAAGCTAAGCCAACCTCGGCTGGCAGAAGGTTTGTTGTCCAGATTAGGACACCTGGTTTGCATAAAGGTAAACCCTATGCTGGGTTGGTTTCAAAAAAATCTAAAAATGCAGGTCGTAATTCTGGTGGGCGTATCACTGTTAGGCACCAAGGCGGTGGTCATAAGCAGCATTATCGTATAATTGATTTTAAAAGAGATAAGGATTCTATACCAGCGCGCGTTGAAAGGATTGAGTATGATCCAAATCGTTCTGCTAATATTGCGCTATTAATTTATAAAGATGGCGAAAGAAGATATATTGTGGCTCCGAAAAACTTAACCGTAAACTCGGTTGTGGAATCGGGTAATACTGCTCCAATAAAGCCGGGTAATGCATTACCTATAAGGAACATTCCTGTTGGTAGTGTAGTTCATTGTGTTGAATTAAAGCCAAACAAGGGTGCTCAGATCGCGCGCAGTGCAGGAACATCTGTTCAGATAGTGGGCAAAGATAATTCGTATGCTATATTGAGGTTACGTTCTGGTGAGATGCGCAAGGTTTTAATCGACTGTCGTGCAACTATAGGTGAGGTTTCAAATTCAGAGCATAGTCTGCGTTCACTGGGTAAGGCTGGTGCCTCTAGGTGGCGGGGTATTAGGCCAACAGTCAGGGGTGTTGTTATGAATCCTGTTGATCACCCTCACGGCGGTGGTGAAGGTAAGACTTCGGGTGGTAGGCATCCGGTTTCTCCTTGGGGATTGCCAACAAAGGGTTATAAGACGAGAACAAATAAGCGTTCAAATAAATTAATCATTTCAAGACGTAAGAAATAAGGGGTTGTAAGTGGCGCGTTCATTAAAGAAAGGTCCATTTGTTGACCACCATTTGTTAGATAAAGTTTTAAAGGCTCAAGAAGAAAGTAGTAAAAAGCCTATTAAGACGTGGTCAAGAAGGTCGATGATTATTCCTGATATGATAGGTTTAACCATGGCTGTGCATAATGGGAAGCAACATGTTCCTGTGTTAATTACAGAAAATATGATAGGTCATAAGTTGGGCGAGTTTGCGGTTACTCGCACTTATCGTGGTCATGTCGTTGACAAAAAAGCCAAGAGATAACAATAAAGGGTGTTAAGCATGTTAGAAGTACTAGCTAAATTAAAATATGCTAGAGTCTCTCCTCAGAAATGTAGGCTCGTAGCGGATCAAATTAGGGGCTTGCATGTTGAAAAGGCAATGAATTTACTGTCTTTTAGTAACAAAAAGTCATCTGACCTATTAAAGGGGGTTTTGTCGTCTGCTATTGCAAATGCAGAGCATAACGAAGGATTTGATATTGATGAATTGTTTGTGTCTACGGTGTATGTGGATGATGCGCCAACAATGAAACGTTTTAGGGCTAGGGCAAAAGGTCGTGGTAATCGTATATTAAAGCGTGGCTGTCATATAACTATTAAAGTTTCAGAAAAATAGAGGATTTATATTATGGGTCAAAAGGTTCACCCGGTTGGTATCCGATTGGGATATGTAAAAGACTGGAATTCTGTTTGGTATTCTGATTCTAAAGGTTATGCTGATAAGTTGTTATCAGATATAAGAGTAAGGAGTTTTTTGCTTTCGAGCTTAAAAAAAGCATCAGTTAGTAAAATAAAGATTGAACGACCTGCAGAAAATGCAAAAGTTACTATCTTTACTGCAAGACCTGGTGTTGTTATTGGGAAGAAGGGTGAGGATGTAGAGAAATTACGCCAAAAGCTTAATAAAATGATGGGCGTTCCAGTACATATTAATATTGAAGAAATAAAAAAACCTGAGCTAGATGGGCAGCTAGTTGCCGACAGTATTGCGCAACAATTGGAAAAGCGTGTCATGTTTAGGCGAGCTATGAAGCGAGCTGTTCAAAGCGCTATGAAAATGGGTGCTCAAGGTGTTAAGGTGCAAGTATCAGGAAGGCTTGGTGGGGCTGAAATTGCTAGGTCGGAATGGTATCGTGAGGGACGTGTTCCTCTCCATACTTTACGTGCGGATATTGATTACGCTACATCTGAAGCATTGACTACCTACGGAATTATAGGTGTAAAAGTGTGGATATTTAAAGGTGAAATTCTTGCTGGTAAACGCACAGGGTCTTCAGATATATTAGATAAGCCACGCAATCGTGGTAAGAATAAAGAGGTTTAATACTGATGTTACAGCCAAAAAGAACTAAGTTTAGAAAGCAGCATAAGATGCGTAATCGTGGTATTGCGACGCGTGGAGATAAAGTTAGCTTTGGTGAGTATGGCTTGAAGGCTACAGGAAGAGGTAGGATTACAGCTAGACAGATCGAAGCAGCGCGACGTGCAATTAACAGGCGTGTTAAACGAGGCGGTAAAATATGGATAAGAATTTTTCCTGATAAGCCTATAACTAAAAAGCCTTTAGAGGTTCGAATGGGAAAAGGTAAGGGTAGTGTGGAGTATTGGGTAGCTCAAATACAGCCTGGAAAAGTTCTTTATGAGATTAAAGGTGTTAATGAGGAGCTTGCTCGCGAGGCTTTTAGTCTTGCTGCTGCTAAGCTGCCAGTTTCTACGACTTTTGTTGCAAGGATGGTGATGTAATATGAAGGCTATAAATTTAAGGGAAAAAACAATTGATGGGCTAAATGATCATAAATCTGATCTGTTAAAGGAACAGTTTAATTTGAGAATGCAGAAGGGTACAGGGCAGCTAACTAAACCTCATTTGTTAACGTCTGTTAGAAAACAAATAGCTCAAGTAAATACAATTATTTCTGAGAAACAACATAAGTCAGGTAAGTAAAATGATAGAGCAAAAGTCTGTTAAGACTCAGCAGGGTAAGGTGATTAGTAATAAAATGAATAAAACTGTTACTGTTCAGGTTGAGTGGAAGGTCAAGCATCCAAAATATGGTAAGTTTTTAACTCGTTCAATTAAGTACCATGTTCACGATAGTGATAACGTTTGTGACGAGGGTGATTTGGTTGAAATCAAGGAAACTAAGCCATATTCAAAGACTAAAAAATGGGAGCTTGTAGAGATTATTGAGAAATCAAAATAAAGTTGAATTCTTGGTTTCTACTGTTATAATTAGCCACCGTATCTGCTGGTTAATGATTAATTCAAAAAGGAAAATTAAAATGATACAAATGCAAACTGAATTACAAGTTGCAGATAATAGCGGGGCTCGACGAGTTGAGTGTATCAAAGTGCTTGGTGGTTCTCATAGAAGGTATGCCTCTGTAGGTGATGTTATTAAAGTGGCCATAAAAGAAGCAATACCAAGGGGTAGGGTGAAAAAAGGTGATGTATATAATGCGGTTGTCGTGCGCACTAAAAAGAGTGTGAGGAGAAGAGATGGTTCATCATTACGTTTTGACGGTAATGCAGCTGTAATACTCAACGATAACCTGCAGCCTATTGGTACGCGTATTTTTGGACCAGTAACTAGGGAGCTTAGGGGTGAGCGTTTTATGAAAATCATATCTCTTGCGCCCGAAGTTCTATAAGTGATAATAAGGGATTGAGTGATGAAAAAAATTCATAAGGGTGACCGGGTTATTGTGATATCTGGTAAGGACAAAGGTGCTAAAGCGCAGGTTCAATGGGTTCTTGGAGATAAAATTTTACTTGATGGTGTAAATATTGTCAAAAAGCATGAAAAGCCTAATCCACAAAAAGGTATTGAAGGTGGTATAGTGAGTAAGTCTATGCCAATAAGTATATCAAATGTGGCTGTCCTTAACCCTGTGTCTCAAAAGGCTGACAAGGTTGGTATCAAGGCCCTGGAAGATGGGAAAAAAGTTAGATTTTTTAAATCTAACAATGAATTATTGGATATATAGGTAGTAGCATGTCAGATTTCAAAAAAATATATCAAAGTGACATTATTCCCACGCTAATGTCAGAGTTTAATTATTCTAATGTAATGCAGGTTCCTCGGGTACAAAAAATAACCCTTAATATGGGTGTTGGTGAGGCAACCAAGGATAAAAAAATCATGGATTTTGCAGTAAAGGATTTGGAGGCTATATCTGGTCAGAAGCCAGTTGTTACTAAGAGCAAGAAGTCTGTGGCTGGTTTTAAGATTCGTGATGGCTGGCCTATTGGCTGTAAGGTTACTTTACGTGGTGAGAAGATGTATGAATTTTTAAACAGACTTGTCAGTGTTGCAATACCTAGGATAAGAGATTTTAGAGGCTTGAATCCTAAATCCTTTGATGGTAGGGGTAATTATAGTTTAGGTATAAAAGAACAAATATCTTTTCCAGAAATTGATTATGATAAAGTTGATGCAATTAGAGGATTAGATATTACTATAACTACTAGTGCAAAAACTAATGAAGAGGGTCGAGCTTTGTTGTCTGCGTTTAACTTCCCTCTAAAAAATTAACTACAAATTAGGATAGCTATGGCAAAGCAAAGTATTATACAGCGCGAAAGAAAGAGAGAAAAGTTGGTTGCTAAGTATGGAAGCAAACGTGAGGAGTTGAGACAGATACTAAAAAGCGTTACTGCTAATGATGAGGAAAAGTGGGATGCGCAAGTTAAATTGCAAAAACTTCCAGTTAATTCATCAAAATCTAGGCTTCAGAACCGTTGTAATCTTACAGGTAGGCCTCACGGTGTTTACCGCAAGTTTGGTCTTTGTCGGAATAAGCTCAGGAAGTTTGTGATGAATGGAGATGTTCCAGGGCTTACAAAAGCAAGTTGGTAATTAAGGAAGTATAATGAGTATGCAAGATCCTATTTCTGATATGTTGACACGAATCAGGAATGCACAATCAGCGGCTAAAGCAGCTGTTAGAATGCCTCTTTCGAAGCAAAAAGTTGCAATAGCTAGGCTTTTAAAGAAAGAAGGTTATATCGAAGATTATGAATTATGTCATGAAGATAACAAGTCACTTATAGTTCGGCTAAAGTATCATAATGGCAAACCTGTAATAGAAATGCTTAAAAGAGTTAGTCGTCCTGGTTTGCGTATATATAAGTCAGCATCTGATCTTCCTGAGGTTCATGGCGGTCTTGGGGTTGCGTTTATATCTACATCTAAAGGACTTATGAGTGATAAAGTTGCCCGCTCCGAAGGTGTTGGTGGTGAAGTTGTTCTCTATGTTGCTTAATATTATTATCAAGGTATATAATCATGTCTAGAATTGCAAAAAAACCAATAGAATTACCTAATACTGTTACTTTGACTGTTGATGGCATTAATATTAATGTTAAGGGGCCTAAGGGTGTGCTTAATGATTTTTTGCCACCTATGGTTGAGTTAAAAAAAGAAAGTGAGAATGTTTTAGTTTTTTCTCCGCTTAATTCTTCAAAAAAAGCAAATGCTCTTGCAGGTACAGCTAGGGCATTGGTAAATAATATGGTTTGCGGTGTTAATCAAGGTTTTGAGAAGAAGCTTAAGCTTATTGGTGTGGGATATAGGGCACAGTTACAAGGCAAGAAACTAAACCTAACCTTGGGTTTTTCACATCCAGTTGAGCATGAGCTTCCTGATGAAGTTTCTGCTGAGTTGCCTTCCCAAACAGAAATTATTCTTAGAAGTGCTAATAAACAGCTTTTGGGTTTGGTTGCATCTGATATAAGGTCTTATAGGCCTCCGGAAGTATATAAGGGTAAAGGTGTTCGTTACGATGATGAGCGAATTTCTTTGAAAGAAGCTAAGAAAAAGTAATTGGTGATATTATTATGAATAAGAAATTGGCCCGTATAAAGCGTGCAAAGCGCACAAGGATACAATATAGAGAGCAGGATAAAACTAGGTTATGTGTTCATAGGACACCTAGGCATATTTATGCGCAAATAATTTCAGGTGATGGAGCGCATGTTATTGTTTCTGCATCTACTCTAGAAGAAGTAATTAAAGATGAATGTAAGTATACTGGTAATGTAGATTCTTCCAAGATTGTTGGTAAATTTATCGCACAAAGAGCGATAAAAGATGGTATAGCTCGGGTTTCATTTGATAGATCTGGTTTTAAATATCATGGTCGCGTCAAGGCACTTGCAGATTCAGCTCGTGAGCATGGATTAAAGCTTTAATTTTAGGGTATAAATTATGAATAATGACAACCAAAAAAATGATGGGTTCATTGAAAAGTTAGTTGGTGTTAAAAGAAACGCTAAGACAGTTAAAGGCGGGCGTATATTTAGTTTTGCAGCGCTAACAGTTGTTGGTGATGGCAAAGGTAAAATAGGTATAGGTCAGGGTAAAAGTCGAGAAGTTCCTCTCGCTATTCAAAAAGCTATGGAAAATGCAAGGCGAAACTTGGTGGAAGTGACTTTAGATGGTGATACAATATGGTATCCAATAAAGGCAGGTCATGGAGCCTCTAAAGTATATATGCAGCCTGCATCACCAGGTACTGGTATTATTGCTGGCGGGCCAATGCGCGCTGTATTTGAAGTTATTGGCGTCCATAACGTTTTAACGAAAACATATGGGTCTACTAATCCGATCAATGTTATTAGGGCAACTATAAAAGGCTTGCAAAATATTAGTTCTCCAGAACAAATTGCAGCAAAGCGTGGGAAGACTATAGAGGAAGTACAAGGATAACTTAAGATGGCTAATAGCAAAATTAAAGTAACGTTAGTTAAAAGCCTTAATGGTCGGCTAGCATCGCACAAAGCATGCGCAAAGGGTATTGGGCTTAAAAAGATCCATCATACTGTAGAAATTGAGGATTCTTTATGTAATAGAGGGATGATAAATAAAATTTCCTACATGGTTAAGGTAGAGGGTTGATTTCGATGCGTTTAAATACACTATCACCAGCAGATAATTCAAAGTTTAGTCCAAAGAGGCTTGGACGCGGGATTGGGTCAGGTTTAGGCAAAACATGTGGAAAAGGTCATAAAGGTCAAAAGGCCAGATCTGGAGGATACCATAAAGTTGGTTTTGAGGGTGGGCAAATGCCTATTCAAAGAAGATTGCCAAAATTTGGGTTTACTTCTAGGAAGTGTAAAGAGGTTGCGCAAGTAAGGCTGTCATCTTTAGGTGTTTTTGGAAGTGGTGAGGTCATTAATTTAGATTTATTGAAGCTAAAAGGTTTGGTTCGCAAAGATAAAACTAAGGTGAGGATTTATCTGAGTGGTTCAATAAATTTACCTATAAATATCGCTTCTGAAATTTATTGCACAAAAGGTGTAATTGAGGCAGTTCAAAGTGTTGGTGGTAAATATACTAAATAGTAGATTTTAATATGTCTAAAAAATCTTTACAGTCTGGAAGAAATTCTACTAGTTTAAAAGAATTACGTAACCGACTTCTTTTTGTATTTATTGCTATAATTGTATTTAGGTTGGGTTCATATGTTCCTGTGCCGGGTATTGATCCAGTTAAGCTGGCAGCTTTTTTTCAAACGCAAGAGAATACAATACTGGGTATGTTTAATATGTTTTCTGGTGGTGCGTTGCAGCGTTTTACCGTTTTTGCGCTGGGGGTTATGCCGTATATTTCAGCATCTATTATTTTTCAGCTTATGACGGCGGTATCTCCTACATTGGAAGAACTAAAGAAAGAAGGTGAGTCAGGCCAGAGAAAAATAACAAAGTATACAAGGTACGCCACATTTTTTCTTGCTCTTTTTCAATCACTTGGTATTGCGAAGTATATGTCTGCGCAAGGGTTAGTGCTTACAGGTATGCCTATACTAACATTCTATGTTTCAACTATTGTTACCTTGACTACGGGTAGTATGTTTTTAATGTGGCTTGGTGAGCAGATGACTGAGAGAGGTGTTGGTAATGGAATATCAATGATTATTTTCGCTGGGATTGTGGCGGGTTTGCCAACGGCTATCTCTAATACGTTTGAACAGACTAGGCAAGGAAATATTAGTTTAATTGTATTGTTATTTATTGTGCTGATTGTTATTACTGTTACTGCCTTTGTGATATTTATGGAAAGAGCGCAAAGAAGGATCACCATCAATTATGCTAAAAGACAGCAGGGTAGAAAGATGTATGCTCCGCAATCGAGTCATCTTCCTCTAAAAATCAATATGGCTGGTGTTATTCCGCCAATATTCGCATCGTCGATCATGCTTTTTCCAGCAACTATAAGTACTTGGTTTGGAGCGAGTAATGGAATGGGATGGTTAGCTGATATAGGTTTGGCTCTTCAGCCAGGACAGCCTTTGTATATAATTGTATTTTCTATCGCAATTATATTCTTTTGCTTTTTTTATACAGCTTTAGTATTTAATCCTAAAGATACGTCTGATAATTTGAAGAAATCTGGGGCGTTTATACCTGGTATTAGACCAGGTGAGCAAACTACTAAGTATATTGATAATGTAATGAGTAGGTTAACGTTAGTGGGTGCTATATATATAACATCTGTGTGTTTATTGCCTACATTTCTAATGCAGTTTTGGAGTGTACCCTTTGTATTTGGTGGTACATCATTGTTGATTGTTGTGGTTGTTATTATGGACTTTATATCACAGGTTCAATCGCATATGATGTCTACAAAATATGATTCATTACTGAAAAAAGCAAATTTAACAAGTTTCTAAAAATATAAATAATAAAAATCGAGAGGTAAAGTCATGAAAGTGAGAGCATCAGTAAAAAAGATGTGTAGAAAGTGTAAAGTTATTAAACGCAAAGGCGTTATCCGAGTAATATGTGATGATGTAAGGCATAAACAGAGGCAAGGTTAAATAAAAAGACTTGATTTTTTGTTAAATAATAGGTAGTTTGTACTGCCGTCTAAATACTATATAAAATACTAGGAGCAAAATTACATGGCACGTATCGCAGGTGTAAATATACCTACTCATAAACATGTTGATATAGCATTAACTTCTATTTATGGGATTGGCAGACCGAGGGCTTTAAAAATATGTTCGGAATTAAATATTAATCCTCAAACTAAAATTAAAGAATTATCAGATGAAAAAATTGAAGAATTAAGAATTAAAGTTTCTGATTATACAGTTGAGGGTGATCTTAGAAGAGAAGTATCAATGTCAATCTGTCTCTTATACACATCTGACGCTGCCGACGATCTACTCTGTGTAGATC